>CAZKMT010000021.1:0-32153 GCA_964554115.1 uncultured Prevotella sp. | reverse complement strand
AGACGGAGGAGATACTCATAGAGTGTACCGAGACACGCGACCAGCCCAAGAACAAAGAGCGCGCACTGTCGCGCCTGCGCACATTCATTTACGACCGTGAGCACCAAAAATACATCGACGACATCGCAAGCAGGAGGAAGACGCTCGTATCCACGGGAGACAGGAGCGCAAAAATACGCACATACAACTTCCCGCAAGGGCGCGTCACAGACCACCGCATAGGCTACACCACGCACGACCTCCACGGATTCCTCGGCGGCGGCATACAAGGAATGATTGACGCGCTGACCGTCGCCGAAAACGCTGAAAGGATGAAAGAAAGCGAACTATAAAAGATGCCACAATGAACAGGAAAGAACTTACGGAACAAATTTTTGAAAAGAAAACGTTTCTATGCGTCGGACTTGACACAGACACGAGCAAGATACCAGGCCACTTGCTGACCGACGAAGACCCCATATTCGCCTTCAACAAGGCCATAATAGACGCCACCGCGCCTTATTGCGTTGCATACAAGCCCAACCTCGCCTTTTATGAGGCCGCCGGGACAGAAGGCATGGCCGCCTTTGACAAGACCGTGTCCTACCTAAGAAAGCACTATCCGCACCACCTTACCATAGCCGATGCCAAACGCGGCGACATAGGGAACACCGCGGCCATGTATGCCAAGACTTTCTTCAGCGGATATGACGTAGATGCCATCACCGTGGCTCCCTACATGGGAGAAGACAGCATCGCCCCTTTCCTCGCATATAGCGGCAAGTGGGTCGTGGTGCTCGCACTGACGAGTAACAGCGGCTCACACGACTTCCAGCTGACAGCCGACGCTTCGGGGGAAAGGTTATTTGAGACGGTGCTCAAGAAATCACAACGCTGGGGCAACGACTACAACATGATGTATGTCGTAGGAGCGACACAAGGCAAGATGTTTGAGGACGTGAGAAAAGTAGCGCCCGCACACTTCCTGCTCGTGCCGGGCATCGGTGCACAGGGAGGAAGCCTGCACGAGGTGTGCAAGTACGGCATGACAAGGGATTGCGGACTGCTCGTGAACTCATCGCGAGGAATAATATATGCGAGCGACGGCGAAGACTTCGCAGCGGCAGCCGCCACAAAAGCCCGCGAATTGCAAGAAAGCATGGCCTTGGAAATAGACAAGATGCTAACGAAGGCATGAAAGCTGAAACAGCCACCGCTGCCCAGCAAGCATACAACCAAAGGCCAAAACACGAGGATGCCGACCGTGGTTGCCTGCCCATGCGGAAGTAAATAATGTTTACAATGCAAGCGAGGCTTTGCAAGGGCTGCCGTTTCGCTGTGTGAAACAGGCTGTTTGAGGCTGCAAAACGGCCTGTTTCACAACCTAAAACGAGCCGTTTTGCAAGCCGAAACGACACATTCCGCAAACCATCTGGGAACCTGATACTTACAATTGCCTTACAAACGTGCGCAAGGCACTGTGCGCATTGTGAAATATCTTTACAAAATCGGTGCCCGCCGCACCTCCACACTGCAGGGCAATGGCGCGGACATGCGGCATCTGCCGTCCGTTCACCACCACAACACAATGAAGCGGAAATGCAGCGTCTTACCGCAGGGATATGATACGGACGCCATCTCCCGACATGCCACGAGCAAAAGCGCGCAAGCCGAACGGCGCAACGGACACGACAGGCTGCGCCACACGAAAGACCAAGAGACGACAACCATCCAATTATGCACGACAGCAAAATCATCAATGACCCTGTATTCGGATTCATAAAGATACCACGAGGCATACTGCTCAACATTGTGCAACACCCACTCATGCAACGCCTCACCCGTATAAACCAACTCGGGCTTACCTCGGTGGTCTATCCGGGTGCCCGCCATTCGCGTTTCCAGCACTCCATAGGGGCTTTCCACCTCATGAGCGAGGCAATAGCCACACTACAGCAAAAGGGAAACTTCATATTCGACAGCGAGGCGGAAGCTGTGGAAGCAGCCATCCTGATGCATGACATTGGGCACGGCCCGTTCAGCCACGTACTGGAAAACACCCTGATACACGGCATCTCGCACGAAGAAATATCTTTGCTCATGATGGAAAGGATAAACCGCGACACGGGCAACCAACTTAACCTGGCGCTGAAAATATTCAATGGCGAATACCCAAAGAAATTCCTCCACCAGCTGATAAGCAGCCAGCTGGACATGGACAGACTCGACTACCTGCGGCGCGACAGCTTCTTCACAGGCGTCAACGATGGAAATATCGGAAGCGCAAGGATTATAAAAATGCTCAACGTGCATGACGACAACCTCGTGGTCGAATGCAACGGCTTATTCTCTATCGAGAACTATCTCACATCCCGACGGCTGATGTACTGGCAGGTGTACCTGCACAAGACGGCCGTCGCCTACGAGTGTGTGCTCATAAATGCCCTGAACAGGGCCAAAACACTCATGAGAATGGGCTGCGAACTCTTCGCGCCTCCGGCTCTCCACTACTTCCTTGAAAACGAAGTGGACATAAATTGGTTCGCCGCCCACCCCGAAACGCTCGACATCTACAAAGAGCTTGACGACAACGACCTGTGGTCGTCGCTAAAAGTATGGACCCACCACAAAGACAAAATCCTTTCCACTCTGGCAAGCGACATGGTGAACAGGCACATCTTCAAAGTGGAAGTAAGCGAGCAACCTTTCACGCCCGAATACATTGACGGAATAAAGGCACGCATCGCAAAGAATCTTGACATAAGCAAAAAAGATACGGATTATTTCATCCGCGAAAACATAATAGAAAAAGACATGTACGACCCCGCTGACGGCAACATAAACATACTCTGCAAAGACGGCACGACAAAAGACATATCCGAAGCCTCCGAACTGCTTGGAATGGAACTTCTTTCTAAAAAAATAAGAAAATATTATCTCTGCTATCAGAGAATATGAACAAATCTTGCTATATTTGCAGAATTAACGTGTCAAGAAAGCCAAAAGATGGAATATACAGCAAAACAAATTGCGAGTTTTATCGGAGGAACGGTGGAAGGCGATGAAAACGCCAAGGTAAACTCATTCGCCAAGATAGAAGACGGCAAGAAAGGTTCCATATCTTTTCTCTCCAATCCCAAATACACACATTATATATATGATACTGAAGCAAGCATAGTGCTGCTTGACAAAAACATAGAATTGGAAAAGCCGGTATCCGCCACCTTGATACGGGTGGACAACGCCTATGAATGCGTGGCAAAGCTGCTTGCGCTGTACGAATCGCAAAAGCCACGGAAAACGGGCATCGACCCGCTCGCGTTCATCTCCCCGACAGCCAAGGTGGGCGAGAACGTCTACGTGGGGGCCTTTGCCTACGTGGGCGACGGCGTTTCCATCGGCAACGACACCCAGATATACCCCCATACAGTAATCGACAGCAACGTGGAAATAGGCGACAACTGCCTGCTCTACCCCAACGTAACAATATATCATGGCTGCAAATTGGGCAACAATGTCATTGTGCACTCAGGCGCAGTAATAGGAGCCGATGGCTTCGGCTTTGCCCCCAATGAAGAGGGATATGACAAAATTCCACAAATAGGCATCGTTACTATCGAAGACAACGTGGAGATTGGGGCGAATACATGCATAGACCGCTCAACCATGGGGAGCACCGTCATACGCAAAGGCGTCAAGCTGGACAACCTAATCCAAGTGGCCCACAACGTGGAAATAGGTGAGAATACCGTCATGTCGGCACAAGTGGGCGTTGCCGGGAGCACAAAAATAGGCTCTTGGTGCATGTTCGGCGGCCAGGTGGGTCTGTCGGGACACATCCACATCGGCGACAAGACATCGCTTGGCGCGCAATCAGGCGTGCCCGGAAACATAAAAGGCGAACAGACACTGATAGGCACACCGCCGATGGAGCCCAAGGCTTATTTCAGGTCGCAAGCCATATTCCGCAAGCTGCCTGAACTATACAAAGAGCTAAACGAACTGAAGAAACAAGTAGAAGAATTAAAAAACAAATGATTGATATTATGAAACAAATGACACTGAAAGCCAGCTTCTCTCTATGTGGGAAAGGACTGCATACAGGACTGAGCCTAACGGTAACATTCAATCCCGCCCCGGAAAACACGGGATACAAGATACAACGCATCGACTTGGAGGGCATGCCATGCATAGATGCCGTGGCAGAGAATGTGATTGACACCAAACGCGGCACCGTGATAGGCAAAGGCGATGTCAAAATCTCAACAATAGAGCATGGCCTGGCCGCACTCTATGCCATGGGAATAGACAACTGCCTAATCCAAGTCAACGGTCCCGAATTCCCAATATTGGACGGAAGCGCGGCAATGTATGTCAAGAAGATAAAAGAGGTGGGGGTCGAAGAGCTTTCCGCGCCCAAGGACTGGTATGTCATCCGCAAGAAGATAGAAGTCAAGGACGAAGAGAGCGGCTCTTGCATAACGATATTGCCCGACGAGGAGTTCAGCCTGACGGCCATGTGCTCGTTCAACTCGAAGTTCATCAATAACCAGTTTGCAACGCTCGACAAGTCAGAACTCTTTGCCGATGAGATTGCAGCCGCACGCACGTTTGTCTTCGTAAGAGACATAGAACCGCTGCTAAAAGCCAACTTGATAAAAGGCGGCGACCTTAACAACGCCATCGTCATATACGAGAAACAAATATCCCAGGAACAATTGGACAAGCTGGCCGACATGCTCAACGTAGAGCACAGGGACGCAAACGAGCTTGGATACATACAGCACAAGCCCATTACATGGGAAAACGAATGCACACGCCACAAGCTACTCGACGTCATCGGCGACATGGCCTTGATAGGCAAGCCTATAAAAGGACGCATAATAGCAACACGCCCGGGGCACACCATCAACAACAAGTTTGCGAGGCTGATGCGAAAAGAGATACGCAAGCATGAAATACAGGCGCCAATCTACGACCCGAACGAGGAGCCGATAATGGACATAAACAAAATAAGGGAGCTCCTGCCCCACCGCTATCCCATGCAACTTGTCGACAAGGTCATCGCCCTGGGAGCCACAAGCATTGTAGGTGTGAAGAACATCACAAGCAACGAGCCGTTTTTTCAAGGCCATTTCCCACAAGAGCCAGTAATGCCCGGAGTGCTCCAAATCGAAGCCATGGCCCAATGCGGAGGGTTGCTCGTGCTCAACACCGTGGAAGAGCCGGAGAGGTGGTCAACGTATTTCATGAAGATAGACAATGTGAAGTTCCGCCAAAAAGTGGTGCCGGGCGACACACTGCTCTTTAAGGTCGACTTGCTGTCACCGGTACGCCACGGGGTCTCCTCCATGAAAGGATACGGATTTGTAGGGGAACGCATCGTAACGGAAGCGACATTCACTGCACAAATCGTAAAGAACAAATAACCAAGGAAATCGAAAATCATGAACACAATCAGTCCATTGGCTTATGTAGACAAAGACGCACAGATAGGCGAAAACAACATAATAGGCCCTTTCTGCTACATCGACGGTAACACAGTGATTGGTGACAACAACAGATTATACAATAACGTGACTGTGCATACCGGCGCCCGCATCGGAAACGGCAACGAAATCTTCCCGGGAGCAAGCATAAGCACAAAGCCACAAGACCTGAAATTCAAAGGTGAAGCCACGACATGTGAAATCGGCGACAACAACAGCATAAGGGAATCGGTCACGATAAGCCGGGGCACCGCAAGCAAAGGCAAGACCATTGTCGGTTCCAACAACCTCCTGATGGAGAACATGCACATTGCCCATGATTGTGTGATAGGCAACGGAGTGATTATAGGAAACTCCACAAAACTCGCCGGAGAAGTAACCATAGACGACAATGCAATCATAAGCGCCACCGTACTCTGCCACCAGTTTTGCCGGATAGGCGGATATGTCATGATACAAGGCGGGTGCAGGTTCAGCCAAGACATACCACCATATATCATCGCCGGCAAGGAACCCACAAAGTACTGCGGCATTAACATCATAGGACTCCGACGCCGGGGATTCGACAACGAAACCATAGAGATGATACATGACACGTACCGAATAATTTACGCTAACGGCATCATCAAGGATGGAATACATGAAGCGAGGGCAAAATATCCAAACGCAAAGGAAGTGGAATACATTTGCTCGTTCATAGAAGTGTCAAAGCGGGGCATAATACGATGACAAATGCGCTCATAGTAGTCACCGGTCCCACAGCCGTCGGAAAAACGGAACTATGCCTGACAATTGCGCAGAAATACCATATTCCGATAATAAACGCCGACTCAAGGCAGATGTATCGTGAAATGCGCATCGGTACAGCCGCCCCAACCGACAGGCAGTTGCAGGCCGCAAAGCATTATTTTGTGGGCAACTTGCATGTGGAAGACTACTATAACGCAGCCATGTTTGAACGCGACGTAAACGAACTGCTGGATCATATTTTCAACGACCAAAGCCACTGCTCGACCACTGCCAATGCAAAATATGCCCTCATGAGCGGTGGGAGCATGATGTACATCGACGCCGTATGTAACGGAATTGACGAGATTCCAACCATAACTCCCGAGACACGAGCCATGCTGAAAGAACGGCTCGAAAAGGAAGGTCTCGAGAAATTGTGCGGCGAACTGGAAGCCATCGACCCGGAATACTATGCCATAGTGGACAAAAAAAACACACGCCGAGTCATACATGGATTAGAGATTTGTCTTCAAACAGGGGAGAAATATTCATCGTTCCGCAAGAAACGACAAAAGCGGCGCAACTTCAAAATCATAAAGATAGGACTAACACGGCCAAGGGAGGAGCTGTACGATAGAATAAATGCGAGAGTAGACAGTATGGTGGCCAACGGATTGCTACAAGAAGCCAAGGCACTCTATCCATACAGGGAATACAACGCCCTCAACACGGTTGGCTACAAGGAACTTTTCGCATACATCGACGGACAATACACATTGGACGAGGCCATAGAACGGATAAAAGGAAACACCAGAAGGTATGCACGCAAGCAACTGACGTGGTTCAAGAAAGACTGTTCTGTAAAATGGTTTTCCCCCGACGATGAGAAGGCTATAATGAACTATATTTCCCAATATATCACATATGAGTAAGGACTCAAACAAAAAGAAAAGCGGCTTCAATCATGCAGCCGGCATTTTCGGTGCCTTCTGGCGTCGCGCTTGGCATTTTTACACGCGACTGTATAAAGGAAAACCGTGGTATATAAAAACACTTTCCGGCTGCGTATCATTCGCCGTTGTCTTTATATTATATCTCGTTGCCGTGGACACAAACTTCCTGTGGCTGTTCGGCAAGTCACCGGACATGGACACAATCAAGAATCCGGTAACAAACCAAGCCACGGAAATATATAGCGCCGACAGCGTAATGATCGGAAAGTTCTTCAGCGAGAACAGAACACCGGTAAAATACGAAGATGTCTCTCCGACCTTTTGGAACGCGCTCATAGACACGGAGGACGAACGATTCTACAAGCATTTCGGCATTGATTTCCAAGGAGTGCTCGCCGCAATGAAAGACTATGTGTTCTACAGCGATGCACGTGGAGCATCCACCATTACGCAGCAGCTGGCAAAAAACATGTTCCGCGTGCGCACGCAGTATTCCACGGGCTTGCTCGGAAAGGTGCCAGGCCTCAAGATTCTAATAATGAAAAGCAAGGAATGGATAACGGCTGTGAAAATAGAGCGAATCTTCACGAAAGAAGAAATACTGACGATGTACGCCAATACCGTTGACTTCGGCTCCAACGCTTTCGGGATAAAGACCGCATGCAAGACTTATTTCGACTGTACTCCCGCCGATCTTACATCCGAACAGGTCGCCGTCTTGGTCGGAATGCTCAAGGCAACGACTTATTACAATCCCCGCCTTAACTACGACAACAGCCTGCGCAGACGCAACACCGTACTGAACAACATGGTCACCCACGGCCATCTCACACAGGAACAATACGACTCGCTGAAGCAGACACCCATAACATTAAAATACAGTGTGGAAAGCAACTACGATGGGCAAGCCACATACTTCCGCGAGGCCATTGCCAACCACCTTCGCAATTGGTGCAAAGAGAATGGATATGATTTATACAACAGTGGACTAAAAATATACACCACGATAGACACGAAGATGCAGGAATATGCCGAAGAGGCGGTAAAAAAGCAGATGAAAGTCGTGCAACGCAACTTCGACAGCCACTGGGGAACCACCAATCCATGGCAAGATGAGCACCACAGGGAAATACCAAACTTCATAGAGGGACTCGCCCAGAAGCTCCCAATCTACAAATATCTGTCTGAAAAATACCCAAACGACCCCGACTCCGTGACATACTGGCTCAACCACCCGCACAAGGTGACACTCTTCGACTATGAAGAAGGCACCATCGAAAAGGAGATGAGCACTATGGACTCCATACGTTACATGGAGCGATTCATGCACTGCGGGTTCGTTGCCATGGAGCCAAACACGGGACATGTGAAAGCATGGGTGGGCGATGTGGACTTCGACACATGGAAATACGACAAGGTGACGGCCATGCGGCAGCCCGGTTCCACATTCAAACTCTTCGTATATGCCGAAGCGATGAACCAAGGCCTAACCCCATGCGACAAACGAAGCGATGAATACATAAGCATGACCGTGTACGACAAAATTAAGAAAAAGAATGTGATATGGGCACCATCAAACGCCAACGGCTATTTCACCGGTGACACCATGCCCCTGAAGTCGGCATTCGCACAAAGCATAAACTCCGTAGCCGTGAAGCTCGGCCAAGAAGTCGGCATCGACAACATAATAAAAACAGCACATGCCATGGGCATCAAAAGCGAGCTTGACAACACACCCTCGCTGACCTTGGGCGCGAGCGACGTCAACTTGCTCGAACTCGTCAATGCCTATTGCACAGCCGTGAATGACGGCAAAGCCCACGATCCGGTACTCGTCACAAGAATCCTGGACCGAAACGGAAACGAAATCTATTCCGCAACCAATGAGCAGCGACAGGCCATACCATATAAAAGCGCGTTCCTGCTGCAACAGCTCCTGCTTGGAGGACTACGCGAACCGGGAGCCACCAGCATGAACTTATGGAAATATGTTGGGAAATTCAGCGACACCGAATTTGGAGGAAAGACAGGAACTTCAAACAACCACTCCGATGCGTGGTTCGTAGGCATCAGTCCAAAGATTGTTGCCGGCGCATGGGTCGGGGGCGAATACCGCAGCATCCACTTCCGCACGGGCGCACTCGGACAAGGCAGCAGGACAGCGTTGCCCGTTTGCGGAGAGTTCTTCGAGTCTGTTCTAAGCGATCCGGCATACCAAAAGTACCACGGCAGGTTCGCAAAGCCAACAGGCGAGATAGAGTACGACATGTATAATTGCAGCAGCTATTACCACAGGCCCGACTCAGACTCCATTACCATAAGCAGCCTCGGAGAGAAAATACTGCTAAGCCCTGGCGAACACAGTGCCAGCGATGCCAAACTGCAACAGGAAATCACCAGGAAACAAGGTGATGACAACAGTGTCGCCTCTCCAAACGAAAGTAACGCCGCCGATGCCGAACGCTCTTTCTTCGATGACATATACAACTGACCCACATAGGCATCATAGATGGAGATAGACACCGACAACAAGGAATGGCAGTCTGCGCTGCACATCATAAACGACACCAGCCGCTCGCTTTTCCTGACAGGGAAAGCGGGCACAGGCAAGTCAACGTTCTTGCGACATGTCGCCGGCTCCACGAAGAAGAAGCACGTAATCCTCGCCCCAACCGGAATGTCCGCCATAAACGCCGGCGGCAGCACGCTGCACAGCTTCTTCCGCATTCCGCTCCACCCTCTCATCCCCACTGACAGCCGATATAATACGCGAAACATAAGGAAAACACTGAAATACAACGGGAACCATTGCAAATTGCTGCGCGAAGTGGAGCTAATCATAATAGATGAAATCAGCATGGTGCGCGCAGACATCATCGACTTCATCGACAAGGTGCTGCGCATTTACTGCCGCAACATGCGCGAACCATTTGGAGGCAAGCAGATGCTGCTCATTGGAGACATCTACCAATTGGAACCCGTGGTGACGGAAGAAGACCGCAAACTGCTCCATCCCTTCTACGAAACGGCTTTTTTCTTTGGCGCAAAAGTGTTTCAAGAAATGAGGCTTGTAAGCATCGAGTTACAAAAAGTGTACAGACAAACCGACAAGACTTTTATATCCATACTTGACCACATACGGAACAACACTGCCGGAGCGGCTGAACTGCAAGCCATCAATGCAAGGGTCGGAGCCGAGCTTTCCCTGCAAAACGGCAAGATGGCCATAACGCTCGCCTCGCACCGAGACACAGTGGACTACATCAACGGCCAACAGCTCATGAAGCTTGATGGCGATCCCATCGTGTTCCATGGCACAATAGAGGGCGAGTTCCCCCTTGCATCGCTGCCATCGCCAATGGAATTGCAAGTAAAAGTGGGGGCGCAAATAATATTCATCAAAAACGACAAGGACAAGAGATGGGTCAACGGAACCATCGGTGTGATAAGTGCCATTGATGAAAATCATCGCAAGATGTCGGTTGTCACTGAAGACGGCAACGAATATGATGTGGCACAAGACATCTGGGAGAACATACGCTATACTTTCAATGAGAAAGAACAAAAGATAGAAGAGCAGCAATTAGGCATCTACAAGCAGTTTCCCATGCGCCTGGCTTGGGCCATTACCATACACAAGAGCCAAGGCCTCACTTTCAGGCAAGTCAACATCGACTTCTCCGGCGGTGTCTTTGCCGGCGGACAGGCTTATGTCGCCTTGAGCCGATGCACGTCTCTCGACGGACTCAGGCTTAACGCGCCCATCCGCACAAAAGACATTTTCGTGCGACCTGAAGTGATACGGTTCGCAAAACAATACAACGACAGAGCCACCTATGCAAAAGCCATGCAAGAAAACCTGGCCGACATACAATACAGGGAAGCCGCCAAGGCTTTCGACCGAGACGACTTCAACGCTTTCTTAGACTTCTTCTTCAAGGCCATTCACAACCGCTACGACATTGAGAAGCCCGTGGCAAAACGATACATACTCAAGAAACTGAGCATCATAAAAAGGTTGAAAGAAGAAAAGCAAAGCCTTGAAGATGAAATACACAGAAAGGATGAATACCTGAAGAAGCTCTCCGCAGAATACACTCTGCTGGGCAAGGAATGCGAAATGGAACACATGGACGATGCCGCCATTGCCAACTACTCAAAGGCCATAGAACTGTATCCAATGGCTTTCGAGGCGAAACGGAGGATAGAGGCTTTGGCCAAACAATGAAACGCAATGCCTCGGGAGAAAAATGGAAGCCATGACTGCCACCCGATACGGCATCAGCCACACACGACACCGCGCACGGACACAATGCCCCAACCTCACAAGCCTGCCCGCCCCACTTACGGCCATCCGGCAAAGTAACCTCTCACCACGCAGACACCCACAGCCTCACAGGCCGGTGCTTCTTCGCGCCATCCCGGGCAATAGGGATTGACAATAAAAACAACAACGAATATGATAGACTTTCCAATCTCCAAAATCAACCTCGGCCTCAACATCGTGTCACGGCGCGACGACGGCTACCACAATCTCGAGACCGTGTTCTATCCCATTCCACTGAAAGACACACTGGAAGTGCATGAGATGGAACGTGAGTTTCCGTCGGCAGTCGATTGTGACATCAAGGTGACAAACATGCACATCGACGGCAACGAACAAGACAACTTAATCATACGGGCATACAACCTGCTCGCAAAAAAGATTGCCTTGCCACGCCTGCACGTCCACTTGCACAAAGGCATACCCTGTCAGGCAGGCTTGGGCGGCGGCTCCAGCGACTGCGCCTATATGATAAGGTTGCTCAACAGAGAGCTTCGTCTGGGTCTGGACAACGCGGAAATGATGGAACTTGCCGCCGGCTTAGGGGCAGACTGCCCGTTCTTTATCCTCGGCACACCGGCATACGCCGAAGGCATTGGCGAGAAACTGTCTCCAATAGATATCGACCTGCACGGATGGACAATTGGAATCGTATGTCCACACATCCCCGTATCAACAAAAGAGGCTTTCTCTCGCATCACCCCCCACCCCACGACCATGAAATGCAGAGATATCGTAAAGCTGCCTGTCGAGAAATGGCGAGGCTTGCTGACTAACGATTTCGAGGAGAGTGTATTCGCACTGCACCCGCAGATAATGCACATAAAGCAGAAACTGTATGAACAGGGTGCCACATACGCCGCCATGAGTGGCAGCGGGAGCAGCGTGTTCGGTCTGTTCAGGACAAAAACCGACTTGCAGTGCCACTTCCCCGACACGTTCACCTTCTGCGCGTTGCTATGAAACAAGTCGCATGAATCCGGAAACACGGTGCCTGCCACGGAAGCCTAAGGCGAAGATTACCCTGCCGGGGCAGGCTACACACGTGGCAACGCTTGCACATAGTCTGTCAAATGAAGCCTAAGGGAGGCGCCGACAAGATAAAACAATGAGAAGGCAGCAGGTTGTCCGCCTCTTAATGCCGACATGGGGCAGACAACCTGCCGCTTGCTGCAAGCCTCAACTACCGGCGAAAGTCGATAGTTGTGAATGCGCGGAGCCTGGTGCGCTCGTCAAAGATGTCCAATGCCCAGCCATCGCCCGAAAACACATAGCTGGAGATTGTCTGTGTGCCGCCGTCTTCTTTCATGAAAAAATAAGGATTGTAAGCGCCGGGCAACACATCGCTGCCATAGCCCATAATGTCGAGCCTCACCTCTGTGAAGTTGACATTTATATAGTCCATCTCTTCCCATACAGGCAATCGCCATCCGGTCACGCCATCAGAACCGTCGGCAAGCTCCTTAATTCCTGCCTCGACAGCCTGCCTCACGGATTCCATGTCGTCCGGGTCAAAATCCAACGCCGCCATGTCCATTACTGTCATGAGCGTGACGACAGTCACTCCGTCACCTTCCTCAGCACGCAAGACATAGTATTTGTCCATGTACAGCGACCCTGGCTCCGGCACATCCACGCCCACCGAACCGCCATCGCCGCCATCCGGCTCATCGTCTGTGGTCGTTCCGCTGCCGTAAAAGCCAAAAACAATATCTTTCTCGCCGGCCCACTCCGCGCCAATGATGGTGCCTTCCAACTCCACACCCGACGATTCGGTGTAAGTCCCGCTAATGTTTATCTTGTAGTTTGCTTTCAGCTCATCGCCACATGTATAAGAATAGCTTGTGGTCGTTCCACTGTCGTCTCTCATGTTCACGGTCACGGTAGCGTTTGTAGCCGACGATTCGAGCAGATAAGTCTCGCCGGAACTTTCCCAGTCGCGTGTGCCCGCAGTGTTCGACAGCTCTATCGCATAGCTGCCGTCTGTGCCATCGTAAGTCCCATCAATGCGCAGGTTTTCGTACAGAGGAGCCAGCGTGACGGAGACGCTTTCAATGTTCGAAGGCACATTGCCAATCTTTACATTCTGCACGAGCATCACCTTTCGCTCGAGTGTCAGCGTCAACGTATTCTCGCCGCCATCAACCATGGTTACCACGTTGCCCGCCGCCATCAAGTCACCATGTCCGCTTCCGGTCAGCCTAATCACAGACTGTTTGCCAGCCTCGCCCTTGGTCGGCAAATAATAATTCCCCGCGTCAGTGCCGGCCACGGCATAAACGCTATACGTTCCTTCCGTCAAGCCGATGGATATTGACGAAGAGCCCTCTTCAAGCAACGCCGTCTCACAGCACTCGCCGGAAGCGTTGAACACGTAGATATTTACCGGATAACTGATTTTAGCCTCGCCATCGCCCACATACACGTTGTCTGCACCGACCCTTGTCCGTATGGTGAGCGTACTGTTAGGGCTGGAATTTGACACATCATCTACAAAAACGTCTTTTGAACAAGACACCGCCAACAATGAAGCCATCACAGCTGGCAACAGATTCAGACATGAATTACGCATAATAAAGTACATTTGATAATTTCATTCTTGGGGCAAAGATAATTATTTAACCTTGATAACAGATAAAATTAACGGTAAAACCCGCTTATTTTATTGTCATATTACTATTAATTAACTTTTATCCAATAAAATAACACAGTATTTTTACACATATTGAATTTATGTAAGCAAATTGAAATTCATCGTATAATTACCCATGAAACAACATGCAATACGCCGGTCAAACGACAAAAAAGCATGGCTTTCGGGCAGATCCACAATTCCTTCCACCGCAAAAGAGGTTTCAATCTGAAACATCCCCAAGCGCAGAATGGCAAGCACAGGGATTCGGCAAATCCAAAAACAGCATGTAGCACAGCAAAATCCAAACTTACATATAATGGAAGAACACCCGCAATCTTCCGCAAACGGCTCAATGCATGATGTCAAAGAGCCATCCCCCACAAACAAAATGCGGCGGCAGCATGGCGGCAGTCGGATGGGGCACGACAGTAAATAATGTTTACAAACAAAAGATGAAGCCGATAAAGGCCGCCGCATACGGTTGCGAAACAGGCCGTTTTGCAGGATGAAACAGCCTGTTTCGCCATTCAAAACGAGCCGTTCCGCAAGCCAAAACGGCTCATTTTGCAAACCATTGGAAGCCAACCACTTACAACGCGCAGCAAAAATCATGGAAAAACTCCTCGCACTGCGAAATATCTTTACAATTGCGCGGGCTTGCGAAACAAGGCAGACGGGGAATGCCCCGGCACGCACAGATTGCCGGAAACGCAGCAAACACCGACCACGCAAAAACAGGAAAGACGCCAAGCGCACTGGCAGCCGCCAACAGGCATCACCCCGCAAACGGACAACACGGTTACATTACAAGAATCCTTAACAATCTTTTCAACTTATAATTTTACGATATTGCCCATTATAACTACCTTTGCAAAATATTGGAAAGAATTTTAACCCTAACTAAATTGCAGCATAATGAAGATTTCGCACATTGAACACTTAGGCATTGCCGTTCAGAGTATCGAAGAATCATTGCCTTACTTTGAAAACATCTTGGGGCTGAAATGCTACAACATCGAAGAAGTGGCAGACCAAAAAGTAAAGACCGCATTCCTGAAATGCGGAGAGGTGAAAATAGAGCTTCTGGAACCGACATCGCCAGACAGCACCATCCAAAAATGGCTTGACAAGGGCAATCACGGCATACACCATGTGGCGTTTTGCATCGAGGACGGCGTAGCAAATGCACTTGCCGAATGCGAAGAGAAAGGCATACGGCTCATAGACAAGGCTCCGCGCAAAGGCGCCGAGAACCTGAACATCGCTTTCCTGCACCCGAAATCTACAGCAGGCATCCTTACCGAACTTTGTGAACACTAAATAAACAAACAGAATGAGCAAGCAATTAGAGAAAATAAAGCAGCTTATCGAGAAGCGCGAAAAAGCACGCCTTGGCGGTGGCGAGAAAGCCATAGAAAAGCAACACGAACGCGGCAAATACACTGCGCGCGAACGCATCGACATGCTCCTCGACGAGGGCAGCTTTGAAGAATACGACATGTTCAAGCTCCACCGTTGCACGAACTTCGGGATGGAGAAAAAGCAATACTTGGGCGACGGCGTCGTGACCGGTTCCGGTACAATCGACGGCCGCCTTGTATTCGTATTTGCCCAAGACTTCACGGTAAACGGTGGCTCGCTGTCGGAAACCATGGCTCAGAAAATATGCAAGATAATGGACATGGCCATGAAGATGGGCGCGCCCGTGATAGGCATAAACGACTCCGGAGGCGCACGCATACAAGAGGGAATCTGCGCCCTCGCCGGCTTTGCGGAGATATTCGAACGAAACATTCTCGCCTCGGGAGTAATCCCGCAAATCAGCGGAATCTTCGGTCCGTGCGCAGGCGGCGCGGTGTATTCCCCCGCACTGACAGACTTCACACTCATGATGGAAAACACCTCGTACATGTTCCTGACAGGCCCGAAAGTGGTAAAGACCGTTACGGGCGAAGACATTGACCAGGAACACCTCGGCGGCGCAAGCGTACACTCATCGAAGAGCGGCGTAACCCACTTTACCGCCGCAACGGAAGAAGAGGCGATGCACATGATAAGGACGCTGCTGAGCTACATACCATCCAACAACATGGAAACGGCGCCACGCAAGGAGTGCGACGACCCCATCGACCGTCTGGAGGACAGCCTGAACGAAATAATACCGGAAAATCCGAACGAAGCCTACAACATGTATAAGGTGATAACCGCCATCGTAGACGACCAAGAGTTCTTCGAGGTCCAGCCTAAGTTTGCAAAAAACATCATCATCGGCTTCGCGCGCTTCAACGGGCAGAGCGTTGGCATCGTGGCCAACCAGCCGTCATGCTACGCCGGTGTGCTCGACGTGAATGCCAGCCGGAAAGGCGCACGCTTCGTGAGGTTCTGCGATGCTTTCAACATACCCATCGTCTCACTGGTCGACGTACCGGGATTCCTGCCGGGCACTGGCCAGGAATATAACGCAGTGATACTGCACGGGGCGCAACTGCTATACGCCTACGGAGAAGCCACCGTGCCAAAAATCACCGTCACGCTCCGCAAGAGCTATGGAGGCAGCCACATCGTAATGGGCTGCAAGCAATTGCGCGCCGACATCAATTACGCATGGCCATCGGCAGAAATAGCCGTAATGGGCGCTTCGGGAGCCGTGGCCGTCCTCTGCGCAAAAGAAGCCAAGGCTAAAAAAGACGCAGGAGAAGACGTAAAGGCTTTCCTCGCAGAAAAGGAAGAGGAATATACCGAAATGTTTGCCACCCCATACCAAGCCGCAAAATACGGATATATAGATGACGTGATAGAGCCGCGCAACACCCGCTTCCGCATTTGCCGCGCATTGGCACAGCTGTCGACAAAACGCGACAGCCTGCCGGCAAAGAAACACGGCAACATACCAATGTAATAATTGAAAAGCCAAAGGCCGAAGGAACGGGCAAAGTCTCGGCTTGCGCACTTCCCCGGCCTTTGGCACAATGCAGTCAATCACATGGAAAAGGACAAAGAGGTTTATGCAGCCATCGCATTGGCTTTGCACGAGTATAACGGAAACAATGTGCATGACACGGAACCCGGGAAAATCACGATAAAAGAACATTTCACAGAATGGAACGGACATGCTCTTACCATGACCAGCCAGCCAAAACAATAAGCCCAATCATGAAGGAATACAAATATACAATCAATGGGAAGAAATACGAAGTGACGATTGGCAACATTGCGAACAATGTCGCCGTTGTCTGCGTAAACGGTGAAAACTACAACGTGGAAATGGAGGCAGAGGCAAAGCAGGAAAAGCCAAAGGTGAAAATCGTGCCGGTTGCCGCACCGCAGGCCACTGAGAACAAGACCGAAACGAGAAGCCAGAAAGCATCGTTGCAGAATGCTGTAAAAGCACCTTTACCCGGGGTCATAACAGAAGTGACCGTTGCCGTAGGCGATGAAGTAAAGGCGGGAGACACCGTTGTCGTCCTTGAAGCCATGAAGATGGCCAACAATCTCGAAGCCGAGAAAGGCGGAAAAGTGAGTGCCATATTCGTACAGCCCGGACAAAGCGTCATGGAAGGCGACCCGCTTGTCGCCATAGAGTGACACACCGCACAAACGCGGAACAATCCCGTGAGATGCCCATCAGGCAGGAAGAATCTCACGGGATTGTTTCGCGTTTATGACAATATGCCTCAATACTCATTGGAAACCGCTTGCGCATGACAGGCACGGCGGCCTTTGCATGACAATCAGACAAGCGGGGTAACATAAAAATGCGAGCACCAAAACACAGCGAAAAACACTATTGCAGGAAAAACGCCCGTGCGCCGATATTGAGGGAAATGGATGTCGCCGCGACTGACCTTAGCCGCTTTTACAGATGGACACTCGCAGTAACACAATGAAATGCAATGCTGCTTGCGTCAAAATGCCCAAACCTGACCAAATAAGCAAATGGAACATCATTCCAATGGCCACCGCAGGCCATGCCGACTGTCCCGCATCACAACATGTTTCCCTCCTTGGGGAAAACGATGGTGGGCGTGAAAGACTTGGCTTCCTCGAAGTCCATCAAGGCATAGGCTATGATGATGCAGACGTCTCCCACCTGCACTTTGCGGGCCGCCGCACCATTAAGGCACACCGCGCCGGAGCCACGCTCTCCCTTGATGATATAAGTCTCAAAACGTTCTCCGTTATTATTGTCCACGACCTGAACTTTCTCACCGGCAATCATGCCCGCAGCATCCATCAAGTCTTCATCTATGGTTATGCTTCCCATATAGTTGAGATTGGCCTCCGTAACCGTGACACAATGCAACTTGGACTTCAACACCTCTATCATCATAGTCATCTGTACTTAATATGGTCAATCAAGCGAACCGGACGCTTGCCGCAATACACCGTTATGCAGCCCACGACATGACGCGAAACGTCCCATGAGTCTACGTCAAGGAGCGTTTCTCCGTCAACAATGGAGAAATACTCAACATCCAGGCCTGCCACAGAGTTGATTTCATTGATTACCCTGTCATGCGTTTCCCCGACAGTATGAGCCTTTGAAAAGTCCACACTGCGTTTCAAGCTCTCGTATATCTTTGGCACCAACGCTCTCTCATCCGCAGACAACAGCTTGTTCCTGCTCGACAGAGCCAACCCATCGGTATCCCGCACAATGGGACACTCCACGATTTCTACGCCCAACCTTAAATATTTAACCAAAGCCTTGACAACGGCAATCTGCTGCCAATCCTTTTCTCCAAAATAGGCACGGCATGGCCTCACGATATAAAACAATCGGCTCACAACCTGACACACGCCATTGAAATGCCCAGGACGGTGTGCGCCTTCCATAACAGTCGATACCGGTGGGAATTCAAAACAACGGGTGTCTGGCCGGGGATAAACTTCCTCAACGGATGGAGCAAACACATAATCAGCACCGCAAGCCTCAAGCAAACGGCAATCTGCATCCAAGTTACGCGGATAGCTCTGCAAATCATTCTTGTCATTGAACTGTGTCGGATTGACAAAGACAGAAACCACCGTCACGTCATTGTCGGCAACACTCCGCCTCACCAACGAGGCATGGCCCTCATGAAGAGCACCCATGGTAGGCACAAGACCTACATGCTTGCCCAGTTTGCGCAATTCGAACAGTTCATTCTGCAAGTCAACATTCTTATGAAGAACCTTCATATCCCCAAGAACAACTATTTAACACTTCGCCTTATTGCGCTGCAAAATAACAACTTTTTTGGCAAACACGGAAAGAAAACGATAAAAATATGGTCTGCAAAACCTATTTTTTCATAAAACAAACAGCCTTATTCTGCATTGCAATTTTTTTTTCGTAACTTTGCAATGCAAAAAGGAACTACCATGGCAAGGAAAATATTATTCATAAATCAGGAGATATCTCCATACGTGCCAGACAGTGAACTTTCACTTATGGGCAAGAAACTACCTCAAGCCATACAGGAAAAAGGCCATGAAATACGGACGTTCATGCCCAAATGGGGCAACATAAACGAACGCCGGGGCCAATTGCACGAGGTCATCCGCCTTTCGGGAATGAACCTCATCATCAACGACACGGACCACACCTTAATCATAAAAGTAGCTTCCATACAGTCGTCACACATCCAAGTGTATTTTATAGACAATGACGATTATTTCACAAAACGGCAAATGGGAGCCGACGAAACTGGCGAAGACTACCCGGACAACGGAGAGCGGGCCATCTTTTTCGCACGCGGAGTATTGGAGACTGTCAAGAAGTTGCGGTGGGTTCCGGAGCTTATCCATTGCCAAGGTTGGATGAGTGCCGTTGTTCCTTTCTACGTAAAGACGGCCTACAAGGAAGAGCCATCGTTTGCAAATACTAAGATAGTGACTTCGCTTTTTTCAAAGACACTGAAGAAAAATCTCGGGCTGAACTTCAAGAAATGTCTTGAATTCAAAGACGCCAAGGCCGAAATGCTCGAGAAATACAGTGACGACTTCGACTTCGAGGAACTCGGAAAACTGGCCATAGACTATTCTGACGGCATCATTGCGGGAAGCGAAGACACCCCATCGGCACTGTTTGACTATGCCCGCTCAAGGGAAATGCCGACACTTGGCTACCAAGGTGAAAGCTTTGCCGACAAATATGAAGAATTCTATAACTTGGTGTGTGCTGACAAATAAAATCAAAACAATTATTAAGTCAAGCGTTGCCAACTTTTCGGTTGGCAATGCCATCATGTTCATAAAACCAACGATGAAAGCAAATTTTTTGATTGGAGCAGCCATTGCCTGCATTGCGCTCCTCTCATGCGATGACACCACAGACACATTGGGCAACTCACTGACAAGCGAAGCCGACCACTTTGAAGTCTTAACAGACACTTTCTTTGTCTCAAGCCGCTCAATAATGGCCGATTCTGTCTTGTCACGCAACCAATACAGCTATCTTGGACACGTCAAAGACCCGGAAACAGGAACTTACATAACAAGCCATTACACCACACAATTCGCCATCATGGAAGCCCTTGACGGCACCGCTTTCCTACCTGACGAAGACAGCATCGCCAGCTTTGAAGACGGCTTGATTGTAGCCGACTCATGCAGGCTTCAGATATATTTCTATTCTTCCATAGGCGATTCGCTGAACTCCATGAGGCTCACAGTGCAGGAAATGAGCAAGCCCATCGAAGAGAATAAGCTTTATTACACAAACTTCGACCCTGCAGAAGAGGGAATGCTGAGAAATGACGGGAGAGAAATCAAGAAGAACAAAGTGTACACCACGCTTGACATGAACCTCAGCGACAGTTTGCGCGCCCTCATTGTAGACAAAACAAACATGGAATCTGTCTATATTCCCCTAAACGACACATACTACGATATAGACGGCAACATGTACAAGAATTACGGGACTTACTTGATGAGAAAGTATTACGAAAATCCCGACAACTTCAAAAACTCTTACAATTTCATACATAATATATGCCCGGGATTCTACATACAATCCACTGATGGCATAGGAGTCATGTCGGAAGTCTACCTCACCGAATTGGTGTTTTATTTCAAATATATCAGTGAAGACAGCGTAGTAAACGGAACCATATTACTCTCCGGCACAGAAGAAGTGATGCAGACTACGCGTATTATCATAGACAAGGAGCAATTGGAAGAACTTGCGGCAGACAACACTTGCACGCATCTAAAGGCACCGGCGGGGATTTTCACCGAGGTGACATTGCCTGTGGACGAAATAAAATACAACCACGAGAACGATACCATCAGCTCTGCAAGGATTATGTTCAGCTGCTTGAACCCTACAAGCGACGATTCTTTCGATGCGCCCGACTATGTTCTAATGCTTCCCAAAGACAGTCTGTACAGCTTCTTTGAGAATAAAGACCTCCCAGACAACATAACATCATTTATATCTTCTTACGACAGCGACTATAACAATTACACGTTTTACAACATATCCAACATGATAACCCAAATGTATAACGCGGGGAAAAGCACCAATCCATCCGATAATTGGAACAAAGTTGTGCTTGTGCCTGTCTCCATATCCACCACATCATCGTCATCTTCATCATCTACGTCCATAACAAACGTCTCCAACGAAATGTCGCTGAAAAGCGTCAGACTGGTCGGCGGAGAAGCAAATTCACACTCTCCTATAACAATCAGTGTCATATACAACAGACTGACAGAAGAAGAATAATGGCAGATAACTTCTTGGAACGACACAGAGAGGAGTACGAGCTGAAGAAAACCGACTTTCTCCGCAAGAAGAAACATCTCCCGCCGATAAAGCACAGGATGCCACAACGCCCTGAAAACGAAGCCTTGTGAGACGGCAAAGCGGCGAATGGAGACGAGTCAACAATACGCAGAAGCACAATAACAAGTGCCATAATGACGCATGATTGACGCTTGTGGAGACAAAGATTATCTTTCGGTTCATGATTTTCTATTTCTCGGGCACAGGCAACTCCAAATGGGTGGCCACGGAATTGGCAATGTCGACAGGCGAGAACCTTCTCCACATACCATCCGAAATAAACGGAGAATGCCGATACGAACTTGCGGATGGTGAACGCATAGGCTTATGCTTCCCCGTGCATGGCTGGCAACCGCCAGGTATCGTGCGGCAGTTCATAAGGAAAGCACACTTCGCCAATGCCGACGGACACTATTGCTTTGCCGTATGTACCTGCGGCGATGAAGTCGGTGATGCCATAGGCATACTGAATCACGACCTCTCACAACGCGGATTGCACATCGACAGTGCTTTTTCCATCACAATGCCAAACACATATGTGTGCCTGCCATTCATGGACACAGACCCACAGGATATAGCAACAAGCAAAATAATAAAGGCTAAATCCCGTATCAAGCGAGTGGCACTGGCGGTGAACAATCACGAACGCGAAACCTTTTCACTCACGAAAGGCGCACTGCCTTTCCTCCTATCCCACATAATAGGACAATTCTTCAACCGCAATTTGATAACGGACAAACACTTCAGCGCAGACACTAATCTATGCACAAGATGCGGACGATGCGCCAACGTATGCCCTGTCGGCAACATACATGGTGGAGCCGGCTTAACTCCCACATGGAAACGCGACGGGAAATGCACATGTTGCCTGGCCTGCTACCACCGATGCCCCACCCACGCCATTGGCTATGCACACATGACCAAGGGCAAGGGGCAATATTATTACGGAAAAAACGCAACAATATGATTTGCAACATAAAAACCAAAACACTATTGTTACTGGCTCTTTATGCCCAAGTATGCGTGGCGGTGAAAATGCACCCCCACATAAAAACGGTGACGCAACGTGACGGAACTACTCTCCGCATAAAAGGCCATGGCGACCAAGACTTCAATTACCTTACCACAACGGATGGCGTCTTGCTGTACCAAGATGGCACAGACTACTACATTGCCAAGGTGGAAAGCGACGGCACGATACGCTCAACAGGCATCCTGGCACATGAAGACAGTCAACGCACTGCGGAAGAAAGGGAACGAGCAGCCGCCCAGGACATGGATGCATTCACGTCAAACATGCGCTTCAACGCAGAAAAAGCCCGCATCCGACGCGAACCCATGGAGGAGGACGCAACGCTGCTCCAACATACAGGCTCACCGCGCGTGCCCGTAATATTGGTAGAATTCAGCGACTGTGCTTTCAGCGTGAATGAGCCTTACTCCACATTCCATAAATACTTAAATGCCACCGAGCTGTTCGACAGCGATGCCGACCCTGAGATGGGGCTGAACTACGGAAGCGTGAAAAGGTATTTTTCAGACATGAGCTTCGGTCTTTTTACCCCACAATTCGACGTTTACGGCCCCGTCACGCTTAGCCAGCCACTGGCTTACTATGGAGCGGGCAACTCTTCCTATGAAGACATGAGCGGCCTGTTTGCCGATGCGTGTTCCGCCGTGGACGACGAGGTCGATTTCTCACAATACGACAGCAACGACGATGGCTACATCGACTTAGTGTACATAATCTATGCGGGATATTCACAAAGCATAGCAGGCAACTCCACCGACTGCATATATCCAAAATCGGGCACATTGTCACTGAACACGTCTTTTGATGGCAAGCAAGTAAGGCGTTATGGCGTCAACAACGAACTCAACGGAACGCCTGCCGACCAAGCCGAATACGGACTGCTAATCAATGGAATAGGACTTTTCTGCCATGAGTTCTCCCACTGTCTGGGGCTGCCCGACATGTACCCGGCGGCAGGAAGTGCCGCAGAACGGTGCATCAACCAGAACCTTGACTATTGGGACTTGATGGATGCCGGCGAATATACCTTTGAAGGTTACTGCCCGACAGAATATACCGCATGGGAACGCGAGCGATTAGGATGGATGGAAATCGACACCCTCCTCTCGCCACAAGACATTGTCTTAACGCCTCTGTCTGCCGGAGGCACGGCATATCGCATACTCAACGACAATGATGAAACGGGCCACGAATACTACATTGTGGAAAACGTACAGAACACAGGTTGGAACAAACACCTGCCCGGCCACGGAATGCTTGTGTTCCACGTCGACTACAGCGACTATTACTTCAGCCTCGGCGGGTACAAGGTAAACAGCACATTAGGACATCCACGCATGAGCATCATTGCCGCCGATGGCATGTTCATGCCAGAATATTTCCTCTACACAACCATCACAGAGCCTGCCTCCGAAGAGGAGAGACTCATCAACAGCGCACTCATAGACAAATACCTCGGTGTTTACATAACCTCCGAAATATATGACAACGAAGCTGCGGGCGACCCATATCCCGGCATCGATGCAAACACACAGCTGACCGATGACAGCACGCCGAGCGCATGGGTTTACAACGGCGACTACATGGGAAAGCCCATCACAGAAATCACAGAATCGGAAAGCGACGGAACGGTGAGTTTCAAGTTCATGGGCGGCGAAAGCACCGGGATAGAACCAATCGTTGGAGACTCCGGAACAAATGGCAGAATCTACTCTATCGACGGACGCTATATGGGCACAGACACCGACAAGCTTGCCCCCGGACTGTACATAATAGACAAAAAGAAAGTCGTCTTGTAAAGACGACCTCCTTCCATTTGCACAACTGCCGACGGCCAACCCATCCATTTTCCATCTGCCACAAGTGGAGTTATGAAGCCGCGCCCGAGAAACCGGCCAGCCTGCCATATTGAGGCCGACTGAAAAATGGATGCGCAAAGCCTTTTACTTGGCCCGCCTGAGCATTTCCCTTGCATATTCCAATGGATAGCCCGGCCGCTCCACTTTCTCGCCAAGCCCCTCCGCTGTACGCAAGAACTGCCCGTCTCGTTCCGGTTTCACCACCATGTCGTTATATTTGACCACAAGATGCCAAGCCAACTGCTGCCAGCGTTTCAACATCTGTCCGGCCTTGCTGTCCGTGTAGTCTTTCAAAAACACGATTGCCTCCGCCGGGGAATTACCGTAGAGTTCCATGGCCTTGGCCTCTATTGACGGTTGCGCGACAAAATAAGAAGCATCCAAAGAATCGCGCACTTCACGCAACGAGGGAAACATCTGGGCATAACGCGGATAAACCATGTTGCTGACCCAATTCTGAACCCAATAGGCATTGTCAATCGAAAAAGTCAGCGCATCGGCTCCCGGAGTGTCATAGCAAAGTGGAGCTTTGTCCACACAGCAATAGACAGGAGTAAAAGGCGCCATGTTGGCATCGTCGTTTGCAAACCACAACACGCCACCCACCTCACGCGGCAGCCACGAACGCATCTGGCTTACGAACACAAAGCCTGACTGTTGGGTGGATGTCGGGCGTTCGTTAAAGCACTTGCGGCCATCCACTTCAAACTCCAATGGCGTAACCCGGTAGGGCATCTGCCATATTCCCCCGCCGATGTCGCCCTCCTTGTCAAGCGCAAACGGGGTACCTTCGTAATGGTCACGCATGGCCTCCTCCATGTCGGCAACGCTCAGTTTCTTGTCCGGCACGACCCAAAGCGGCATCGGCTCGGCATCATCGACAATGCCCTCTGCATACGGCACATAGCGTTCCATGCCCGACGAGAAACGGTTGAAGAAACTCCACACGCGCGCCTCGCACCACCGACGCCCGCCAAAATCAGGGGCGGCGTATGTCATGCAAAAATCAAAGTCGGCGTCTTTGCCATCGTACCATCCCTGCTTACGCGCAAAATCAACTACATTCTTGGAGCACATCACATTCTCCTTGTCTTTCCTGTCGAACTTCCTGATGCGGCTTTGATTGGCATGGGCACAGATGGCATCATCAGGAATGCGCACAGCCACCCATACTACGCCCTTGCTTCCCGGACCGCACCCCATCATCTCCATTATCCAAGCTTCGTCAGGGTCACATATAGTGAAGGTCTCTCCCTCGCTGTTATATCCATACTTCTCTACCAATTCTGTCATCACCTTTATTGCCTCACGGGCGGTTTTAGAGCGTTGCAGTCCCAAATACATCAGCGAGCCATAGTCGATTAAGCCCGTAGAGTCCACCATTTCCGGACGTCCACCAAAAGTCGTTTCAGCTATCGTGACTTGGTATTCGTTGATGTTTCCTATCACGTTGTATGTTTCCGGCGCTTCTGGTATCTGCCCGTGATATTCATTAGTGTCCCAGTCGTATATCCGGCGCATGTCTCCCGCGGTGTGCTTCCCTGCCGGATAATGGCACAAATACTGAAACATGCCATAGTCGTCTGCACTGTACGAACACATTACCGAGCCATCAGCACTGGCTTTCTTGCCCACAATGAGGTTTGTACATGCCATCGCATGGACAAAGCCAAACAGTAACAAAGAAATGAAGAATGTCTTTTTTTCCATAATTTATATAGATTGTTGCATTTTTCCCGTTGTCGTTCAAAATGGCGGTTGCACCCGTCCGTACCGGCAAGCCTCACGCATCAGTAAACGAAATCGCACTCCAGCACGGAAACATTGCCACGCTTGTCGGTTGCCATAAACTTGAGATGACGCTCGGTGCCCGTCCGCCGCAGCGGGGTGTCCGCAAGTCTGCATGTGACCACCGCGCCTTTTCCTTTCGGCTCAAAGAGGACAAACTGTCCGTCCACATAGCCCTTGAACGATGCCACTCCACTCCCCTCATCATCCATCCTTATGCTCACCACTCTACTGTCTGTCCATGAGCCGACACCTATCGGCGACAGCGTTGGCGGCATGTCATCGTAAGCCAAAGTGTAAGCAACGCCAAGGTCACGAACCCGTGTAACCACCCAGCCGTTCTTGTATTCGCCTCCACAATACCTGCCGGCACTGCTCTCCACATACAGTTTGTCCGGATTGGCTACGCCAGTTTCCACAGCTATTGCCAGTTCCGCCCATGCAGATAGCGGAAGCGGCCGCCTTGAAAACGAATAAGACCGTGAGACAGCATCCGCCTCAGACTTGGACAATGCGCGTGGAGACAATCTCGTGTCGCCGTCAAGAGCGCCCGGCGGTATGACCAACCATACACCAGGCTGCGAATAGGTGGACACACGATTGCAATACATCATTGGTCCTTCCACCGGTTCGGGTGCCTGAGGTATGGCGGAGCTGTCTCCCCGCACCGTAAACCCATATACCGAAGTGTTGCCGAAATAATCTTTCAGTTCGTATTCTATACTATAATCCCGTGCCTCCGAAAAATCCACTATGCCACCGTTACCGTCTGTGCGTATGAACGGGAGCCTGTTGCCCGGCGTCAGAAACGACTTTTCATACCAAACTCCACAGGCCGCATAGTGGTCGTAGTCGCACCAGAAATTAATTTGCCTGTTCACATGCGCCGGGATAGTGTCCACACAACAGCCGAACACCTCCTGTCCGTCTACTTTCAGGCTGATTTCACGCACCCCATACTTGTTGTAGGCGCATTCCATGTAATCGTTTGCCCAAATGCCAAAGCCCACTTTGCCCCATGCCGTGAAACGGCGTGACAACCTGTGGGAGGGCAACCTGAACGACCGCTTGCGCGAAGAGCCTTCAAAAACGCCCTCTCCATGCACAGGATAAACCATAAAAGCGTGGGCGATGGGAGCCATGCCGTCGCTCACCCACACGCCAACGACATCCAATGGGTCTATGACGCTGCCCGTGTCCGCATCGTGAATTTCGAGGTGCAAGTGCGGAGCCTGGCTCGCGCCGGTATTTCCGCTGACAGCCACCAGCTGCCTTTGTGCCACCGGACAGTCCAACGGGGCGAGGCGCACGTCAGCCACATAAGATTCGTTGGCATATTGCCACTTACGCAAAAAGGCCTCAATGCGCGGAGCGAAAGCTTTCAGATGGCAATAAACAGTGGTGCGCCCATCTGGGTGCGTGATGTACAAAGCATTGCCAAATCCCGAAAGTCCCACCGTGATGCGGCTCACGTAACCATCGGCCATGGCATATATCGGCTTGCCCTCCACACCACCGGTCTTAATGTCTATGCCACAATGAAAGTGGTCTGGGCGCGGCTCGCCAAAGTTGCCGGCCAAGACAATCTCATCGTTAACAGGCGGCGAATATGCAATCCGAACCGCCAGCACAAGTCCGGCCAAGGCGCTCAACATGCCTTGAAGCTCATGTCAAGCCCTTTCACGGAATGTGTGAGTGCCCCCACAGACACATAGTCCACGCCACACTCAGCATATTGGCGTATGGTGTCTATCGTAATGCCACCGCTCGATTCCGTCTCATACCGGCCACCTATCAGCTCCACAGCCTTCTTGGTGTCTTCCACCGAAAAGTTGTCAAGCATTATGCGATTCACGCCGCCACAATCCAGCACTTGGCGTATCTCATCGAAGTTGCGCACCTCTATCTCTATCTTCAGCTCAAGCCCTTTTTCTTCAAGGTATTTGTGACAGCGACTAATCGCGTTGGCTATCCCGCCGCAGAAGTCCACGTGGTTGTCTTTCAGCAATATCATGTCGAAAAGTCCTATGCGGTGATTGCAACCGCCGCCTATCTTCACGGCCTGCTTCTCAAGCATCCTCATTCCCGGCGTCGTCTTCCTGGTATCGAGCACCCTCGTATGCGTGCCCTCCAGTCGCTCAACATACTTGCTTGTCATGGTGGCGATGCCGCTCATGCGCTGCATTATGTTCAGCATCAAGCGCTCGGTCTGGAGCAGCGACCTCACCTTGCCGGCAACGACCATGGCCACATCGCCCCTCTTTACCCGGCTTCCATCGCCCATGAGCACCTCCACCTCCATTGACGGATCGAAGCGGCGGAACACCTCCCTTGCCACCTCCACGCCGGCGAGAACGCCGTCTTCCTTGATGAGTAGCTTCGACTTTCCCACAGCGTCCTCCGGTATGCAGCACAATGTAGTATGGTCGCCGTCGCCTATGTCCTCGGCAAAGGCCAAATCTATCAATTTATCCTCTAATTCGTCTACACTAAGCATGTCTGTAATTATTTATACCACGTATATCAAATCTCACTGTTCTCAAGGCACACAGGGCAACGGCAGGCCACTCTCACAGATAAACGCCGATGCCGATGCGGATGCCGATGGTGCTATAATCGCTATGATCCTTAAACGACTGGTTGTAATATACCTCCGGCTCCACTGTCACTGTGCGGCTCAGGAAAAAAGCGTAGCCCACCTGAATGCCCGGCAGGAAGTCGTCATACGAATAGTCCGAGTGCATGTAAGTTGTCGACGCTCCAAGGTAAAGCCCGTTCTGCACGATGTAATAACGGACACCAACGGCAGCCAAAAACGACGAGGGCATCCCGTGCTTGTTCGAATAACCGAGTTGAGCCGTTGCCATCCAATCGTCCTGAAACATGAAACCGCCCTTGGCTTCCAGTCCGAAACTGCCCTTGCCAAGGCCATTGTAACTGAAGTCAAGACCCGAGAGCGAAGCACCGATATATTTCTTTCCGGTCTCAAACTGTGCGAAACCCGTCACCGAAATCATTGAGACAATCAGCGTTGCCAATAGTTTTCTTTTCATTGTAAATATGTATGTGTTATTAATATTTGACCTGCGGCAGGCCGTCCCCCGCCTTTATGCATGCAAAAATAGCCATTAAAATTGAAAAAAGGAAAATAATCATCACTTAATATCTAAGGATGACTAAAAATCAACTTATACTAAACCACATGCCCAAACAGGCATAAGGGGCGGAACCGACTGTAGCCCGGGCTGCGCCGGTTGCGTGGAGCAAGAGTGGCAATGGAGAGACACGCGCACTCGCAAGCGTCCTTACGAAATGCCACGACGAGTATGGCAAGCGGCTTTTCCGCAGGAAATGGCGGCCAGCCCAACGGCTGTTGTGGCAGCATGACAAGGTAAACAATATTTACAAATACGGGGCACGCTTGACAACGGTTGCCATTTCGTCCTGCGAAACGCCCCGTCTCGCAAGGTAAAACGGCCTGTTTTGCCCTCCAAAATGGGGCGTTTCGCAATCTAAAACGGCACACTTCGCAAACAACCTGTAAACCAATCACTTGCAGTTCACACAAAATGCGGTGACAAGGCTGCGCGCATTGTGAAATATCTTTACAGAATCTCAGGCTTACGCAGCGATGCACACACCCAAATGAAACGGAGTGCAGAACTCGTCGGAAACGTTGCGGATATCCATCCCCATTTTCTGTGGCAACGCGTCAGGACGGCGTGAAGTTCTGCTTTTTTTCTTGTCCATGTTGCAATAAATTATTAACTTTGTGGCGAATAATCAAAAAGACATTCACATATTATGAATTGTAAACTCGCACTGACGCTCGCGCTGGCAATGACATGCGCAGCATCGCACGGCAAGACGAAAGGCAAAGAACTGTTTCCCGATGGCACACCTATCCCGGAATGGTTCAGCGACACCGCCAAGGTGGACATAAGCACGCTCGGAACGCCCTATGTAATCACTCGGCACGGGGTGAAAGAAGACTCCACCATCATCCAGACGGAACAGATACAGGCCGTGATAGACAAGGCCGCCGCTGCCGGAGGTGGCGTGATAGTCATCCCCAAAGGAACATTCCTCAGCGGCTCGCTCTTCTTCAAGCAGGGCACCCACCTGTATCTTGAGCAGGGTGCGACGCTCAAGGGCAGCGACCGCATACGCAACTTCAAGCTCCTTGAAACGCGCATGGAGGGGCAGACGCTGAAGTATTTTGCCGCCTTGGTGAACGCCGACGGCGTGGATGGCTTCACAATTGCCGGCCATGGCACCATCAACGGCAACGGCCACAATTACTGGGAGGAGTTCTGGATTCGCAGGGAATACAACCGCCAATGCACCAACCTGGAGGCCATGCGCCCACGCTTGGTGTATATCTCCAATTCAAGGAACGTCACCGTACAGGACGTACACCTCATCAACAGTCCGTTCTGGACGAACCACCTGTACAAGACGGAAAACATACGCTACCTCGATTGCTACATATATGCTCCCACGAGCGGCATAAAGGCACCCAGCAGCGACGCCATTGACCTCGACGTGTGCAAGAATGTGCTCATACGCGGCTGCTACATGAGCGTCAACGACGATGCAGTGGTGCTGAAGGGCGGCAAGGGCACGTGGGCCGACAAAGACCCGAACAACGGCCCGTGCTCCAACATCATAATAGAAGACTGCACTTACGGCAAGGTACACGGATGCCTTACGCTGGGCAGCGAGTCGCTGCACGACCGCAACGTGATATTGCGCCGATGCACGATTACCGATGCCAACCGCGTGCTGTGGCTGAAGATGCGTCCCGACACGCCGCAACACTATGAGTATGTCACTGTGGAAGACCTCACGGGCAACTGCTCGAGCTTCCTCGTAGTGCGGCCATGGACGCAATTCTACAAGCCCGAGGAACGCGACGACATGCCACTGTCAACTTGCAACAACATCACTGTCAGGAACATAAAGATGGAGTGCAAGAATTTCTTCGATGTGGGGGCATCGGACAAGTATCAGCTCAAGGACTTCACGTTTGCAGACTGCGACGTGCAGGACGAGAAATTGGCATTCGACAAGTCGCTCATCGACAACTGCGTGATTGACAACCTCAAGATTAACGGAAAGAAAATGGAATAGGCCATTGCCGAACAACGCGGGCGCACATGATGCAGAGCCGTGTCGTGTGCGCCTGCGCTTTGCGATACATCATCGTATTCTTTCTCCATTCCGACCACTGCCATCGCTTCCGTGCCGTGCCTACGAAACGCCCGTTTCGAGGTTACGGCATTGTCATTTGGATGATGACAACCGCATGTTTTTTGTTAACAAATCATATCAAAATGTTGTTTAATGTTATATTTTGAAGCATGAATTTGACAAAAGCGCGCACAAACCGTCATTATAAATAATAAATCATGTCACATGCGCGTTCCACACACAGTCGGAATGCTTTCTTGTTGTGTGTGCAAAGGCAAGAGTGGCTGTTTGCTGCCGCAAGCGTGGCAATTGACAAGGCGGCATGACCTAAGTAATAATCATCAACAACAAAAATTAAACATGAACAGAAAGACTTTGTTTTCCATCGTGGCGTTGCTTG
>CAZKMT010000020.1:0-32918 GCA_964554115.1 uncultured Prevotella sp. | reverse complement strand
TTTATAGCATACTGAGTGGTGGAAAGTATCAAATAAGTTAGAGGTTAGTCGGGATAAAAGGACAACTTTTGTTCTGTTACCAATATCCATTTACATCCATTTTTATTACCTTTGCACCATGATTATTGCAGTTACTGTGTTGGCCTATTTTGCTGTGCTTATGGTGATGAGCAGGATAACAGGCAGACGGGCAACCAACGACACTTTCTATCGTGCCAACCGTCGGTCTCCATGGTACATGGTGGCTTTCGGCATGATTGGCGCATCAATTTCGGGCGTAACTTATATTTCTGTGCCTGGAATGGTTACGACATCCGGCATGACATACCTGCAGACTTGCCTCGGTTTCATCCCTGGCTACCTAATCGTGGCTTTCGTTCTGTTGCCCCTTTACTACCGTCTCAACCTGACAACCATATACACATATTTAAATCTTCGCATCGGGCCGTTGGCATACAAGACAGGCGCATGGTTTTTCTTGTTGTCAAAAATGTTGGGGGCATCTCTACGTTTCTATGTGGTTTGCCTGATAGTCCAGACTTTCGTGTGCGATGCATTCGGCATTCCGTTTGTGGGCACGGCTGCAGCCATGGTGGCATTGATATGGCTTTATACGCGCCGCGGCGGAATAAAGACTCTTGTATGGACAGACTCTTTCCAGACGCTATGTCTATGCTTGTCGTTGATATTGATTATCGCCAACGTGGCCGGAGCAATGGGCATGGGGTTTGTAGAGGCTGCCCATGCAGTGGCTTCCGACCCATTGAGCCGAATATTCGTGTTTGACGATTGGATGACTACGCAGAACTTCTGGAAACAGTTCATAAGCGGGGCGTTTATAGTTGTGGTAATGACCGGTTTGGATCAAGACATGATGCAGAAGAACCTTACCTGTAAGACATTGCGCGAAGCCCAAAAAGACATGTGTACTTACGGATGTGCTTTCTTTCCGGTCAATCTGATGTTTCTCGCCCTTGGTGTATTACTTGTACAATTGGCGGCACTGCGTGGCTCTGCTCTGCCAGCTAACGGCGATGAACTGTTGCCCATGTTTGCAGCCACCGGTGAGTTGGGCACTGTCGTTGTGGTGCTATTTACGATTGGAATCGTGGCAGCCGCTTTCAGCAGTGCTGACTCAGCATTGACGGCACTTACCACAAGCCTGTGCGTAGACATAGTGGGGCGTGCGGATGACGAACGCCTGCGCCAACGTGCCCACATCGGCATGTGTTTCGTGTTCGTGACATTTATACTGCTTTTCCGTGCCATTAACTCAACGAGTGTGCTTGACACTATATACACGTTATGCTCTTATACATACGGACCGTTGTTGGGATTGTTTGTCTTCGGCATGTTTACCAAGCGACAGACACTCGATAGGATTGTGCCTTATGTGGCCATTCTGTCGCCATTGCTGTGCCTTGCTGCCGACCATTTGGTGCCGATGCTCACCGGATATAAATTTGGCTATGAATTGTTACTGCTCAATGGACTGCTGACTTTTTGCGGCCTTTTTGCGGCCTCAAAGAAAGTTCCGGCAGGCGGTGGCTCATGACAGGTGGAACTTGATTGCCTGTTCCATAATTTTTATTTTCTTGGTAAGCAGTCTATAAAACCCAAATTAAGACAGCAATGAAATAAATGATAATTATTAAACTTGACAACTGGAAATTTCAACACAACTTATCATGATAAAGACTGTCATACTCGATTTCGATGGCACAATAGCTGATACCTGTGGTTTGATTGTCAGAACGATACAGAGTACACTGGAACAAGTCGGCCTGCCGCAAAAGACATACGAGGAGTGCGCTGCAACGATAGGGCTGCCCTTGCGCTTGTCGTTTGTGAAGCTAATGCCGATGGATGATGACACGGCTTCACGCTGTGAAGCCACATACCGTGAAATCTTCATGCGCAACAATGCCGAATACAACGTATCAATGTTCCCTCACGTCAAGGAGACAATATATGCTTTGCATAATGAGAAACTGGACATTGCCATTGCCAGCAGCCGCAGCCGACAATCGTTGATGACTTTCTTGCATGACATGGAACTGGAGGAGTGTATAAGATGTGTTGTGTCCGCTAACGACGTGAGACATTCCAAACCCGCCCCAGACATGGCATTGAAGATACTATCTGAAACAGGTTGCAAGTGTAATGAAGCCATGATGGTAGGCGACACAAAATACGACATAGACATGGGAAGCAGTGCGGGCGTATTGACATGTGTGGTAAGCTATGGCAACGGCAGACCCGAGGACCTGGCACTTGCCGATTACCAAATAGACGACTTCAGCCAATTGCCCGAAATCATACGCCGAATCAATGCCATCCCAGCACTGGCTTCGCATGACAAGCGTTGCTGAATTTATAATATTGAGTCTCCATGGTTTATGGAAAGGATGAGTGCTTCACGCGAAGTGTCACACAGACGGCAACGGTTGTCTATGCGCTCACCAACGAGCCATACGATAAGGCCTCGTGCATCTTCAAGCACTGCCTGCGCCTGTTTTTGGAAAACATCACGCTTGCAGTCTGTAAGGTAGTCGCTAACTAACTTGGAACCTTTCATGCCGAAAGGTACAAAACGGTCGCCTGCACGAACCGGACGCAATGTCAAAGGAAACGCTACTTTTGCCGCATCCACGCATACTGTCGACTTAGTACGCGATATTATGAATTCGGGTGTTATAACTTGCCGGACAACGTTGAAACGTCTGTCTTCTCCATAAATATATACTCCCGGTTCGGGAATGATTATTGGATGGGGGATAGGGGAGCGTTTCGCTATTAATATGCGTCCTCTGTCTATTGCCACTTCGTGGCTTTCTGACGCAAACAATCGCCCCGGAGTGGCACCAATGGAGCGATAAACCTGCTTCGACTGTTGGGGCGTAATACCGTAGTCTTTCAGAATTTCAAACAACACGCATTTTGGAGATGGTGTCGCGAGGAGCTTGACGGAATCTATGACAGAGACCTCTCCATCGGTCGATACGACCGTACTTTTGGCTTTTCGAATGCCATCATCGAACACATTTTGTGCCTCTGCCACCAGCTCTGCCGTCCTCTGCATGTTGTCTACCGCTTGCGGATTTATCTCTTCCATAAGCGGAATGAGCTTCAAGCGTATTTTGTTGCGCACCACATCAGGCACAAGATTGGTGCTGTCTGTCACGAAATCCTGTCCAATGGCTTGCAAATACCTTTCTATGTCCTCACGACTGAGGCACAGCAACGGTCTTATTATATTTCCGTTTAATGGACGTATGCCGGCGAGACCACGTATGCCGGTGCCACGCATGAGGTTCATTATCAGTGTTTCTACGCTATCATTTCGGTGGTGGGCAACGCAGATGGCTGTTGCTCCGAGGTCTGCCCTCAATTTTTCAAAATAATCATAGCGCAGATGGCGAGCCGCCATTTCTATGCTGACCTTATGAGCGGAAGCATATTCGGCAGTGGCAAAATGCGCGACATGGAAAGGAATATTTTCCCGCAGACACAGGTCTTTGGCAAACGTCTCGTCACGATTTGACTCCTTTCCGCGCAAGTGGAAATTGCAATGGGCAGCCTCAATGGAATATCCCAAGGTGCGCAACAGCAACAACAATGCAACGCTGTCAGCCCCGCCGCTGAGCGCAACGACATATTTCGAGTGTGCGTCAAGCAGGCCGTTATGCGCTATGTAACTCGCAACGGTACTCTCTACGGTTGTTTTGTCATTCAACATAAAGGACAAGACCTTTCAGATATTCGCCTTCCGGATGATAGATGTTTATGGGATGGTCTGCCGGTTGGTGCAGTTGGTGCAGTATTCTCACCTTACGCCGTGCCAAGGCCGATGCGGTGAACAATGCATTGCGGAAGTCGTCCTTGGTCACAACTTGGCTGCATGAGAAAGTAAAGAGCACGCCACCCGGTCTAATCTTCTCCAATGTCTTGGCGTTTAGGCGCGTATAGCCTTTCAAGGCATTGTGCAGTGCGGCACGGTGCTTTGCAAATGCTGGTGGGTCGAGGATTATGAGGTCATACTGCCCGGCAACATTGTCAATGTATTTGAAAGCGTCCTCGCAATGAGCCACATGCCTCTTCTCGCCGGGAAAGTTAAGTTCCACGTTGCGTTCCGTAAGTTCCATGGCTTTGGCACTGCTGTCAACGGAGTCCACAAGTCGTGCATTGCCACGCAGGGCATACACGGAAAAGCCTCCGGTATAGCAAAACATGTTGAGCACCTTGCGTCCCGAAGAGTAATGTTCCACCAAAGCCCGGTTGTCTCTCTGGTCAACGAAGAAACCTGTCTTCTGTCCTTTTAACCAATCAACATGGAATTTCAGGCCGTTTTCCATTGCCACGTTATCCCTGCTTCCGCCTATGATGAAGTAGTTCTCCTGCTCTAAGCCGGCTTTGAACGGTAGTGTCGTCTCGCTTTTATAGTATACATGTTCTATGCGCCCGTCCATGACTGCGACAGCCGAGGCGGCTATGTCGTCCCGTGAAACATGAATTCCAACACTGTGTGCCTGCATGACGGCAGTCTTGCCATACACATCTATCACCAAACCCGGTAAAAAATCGCCCTCACCATGCACAAGTCGATATGCGTTTGTTTTCCCGCTGTCTGCCAATCCCAATGCAATCCGCAGTTCAAGTGCGGAGCGGATGGCTCGCTGCCAGAAGTCAATGCCTATCTCTTCATCAATGAAAGAGAGAATCCTCACCGCAATTGTGCCTACTTGAAAATGGCCTACCCCCATGAATCTGCCATCGGCGGCGACCACTCTCACCACATTTCCTTCTACTATTCCATCATCAGTGTGCGACAGTGCGCCTGAAAACACCCATGGATGAAACCTGCCTAAGCTTTGCTCTTTACCTTTCTTTAGATATACTGTCTTGTACATTGTCGTCCTCTCGCATTATCAGTTCATAGTCGCCACTGATTTTCAGTCGCTGCAATTCTTCATACAGCTTTATGCAAGCCCACGCGTCAGTGGCTGCGTAAAGCTTTTGGTTGTCATTAAGCACGTCGGCTTCCCAATTGGTGAGTCTCTGTCCTTTGCTTATCTTTTGTCCGAACACGTTGGCGTATAGTTTCTGGAGGCTTCTGTCCTCTATTCCTATTTCTCCCACATGTTCCTGCAAATCTATGAAATTCCCCGGTGTGAACTTGGCTATCTTGTGTAGCATGAGCAGGTCATCGTGCAACGACAATCCTACTTTGGGCACTTTAGCGTCTTCGAGCAGTCGCACCACATCCGCAGGCATGCCTATGATGTTCAGTCTAAACAGAAAACACGTGTCTTCAGATGACACCTGAAGCAATGACACGTTGTGTATGATTCCTCTTTTGAACGATGGCCTCGTCTCTGTGTCTATGCCTAAAATGGACTGTGACAGCAGGTATTCCACCGCTTTCCCTGCTTCTGAAACAGACAAAACCGCTATTATTCGCCCCCCAAACAAGGCGCGTGGCAGCTCGTTAATCTTCGATTTGTCGTATTTGTTGTATATTATCTTTTTCATCAAAAACACAGAATGTGCCACAACGAGGCATAATTTGTTTTGGCAACGCTTTCTGCCGTGGCTTTCTTCAACATGCAAAATTACAGAAATTATGTGGAATAACCACATAAAAACACAGATTAGCATAATATAAAAAATGGGAATGGTCGTCAATCAGAATTGATTTACGGAATAATCGCAATTATGCCATCATTGATAACCAACTTATTGCAAAAGACACTTGATGAGTATAATCCAACATAAAACCAACCAAGTGGAGTCTGGTGACGGTTTGTCTGTGGACTTAGCAAATCATATAGAAAGCGGGCGGCCAGAAGAAAAAGATGCCGCCCGTTTTTCATTTTGTCTCGATTTCCTCTTTCATATCGATGAAATTGCCATTCTTGTCGTAGAACTCATATTGCAAGAAAGCCAATTTCTGCGATGCTATCACATTGAGGCCCATGCTGTATTTCATCTGCCAGCGCCTTTTCAAAGAAATAATGCCCTGGTTAATGTAGGCCGCAACGTATGGATGCACGTGGAGTGTGAACTTCTTTATGCCTATCTTGTTTACCAGTCTGTCAATTTTGCTCTCCAATTGGTCTGTAAACAGTATGCTCGACTTTATTTTCCCACGTCCAAAGCATGTGGGGCAAGTTTCTTCTACGTTTACGTCCATGGCGGGACGAACTCTTTGTCGCGTGATTTGCATCAGCCCAAACTTACTCAGCGGCAGGATATTGTGCCTGGCTCTGTCCTTTTGCATGTTCTTGCACATGCGCTCATAGAGCATCTGGCGATCTTCGGCTAAGTTCATGTCTATGAAGTCCACTACGATTATGCCTCCCATGTCGCGCAGACGTAACTGCCGAGCCAGTTCGTCGGCCGCACCGAGATTTACTTCAAGTGCATTCGCTTCCTGGCCGTTTTCGGAACGGGTGCGGTTGCCGCTGTTTACGTCCACCACATGTAGTGCCTCGGTATGCTCTATTATCAAGTAAGCCCCCCGTTTATAATTCACCGTCTTGCCAAAAGCTGACTTGATTTGCTTCGTCACGTTGAAATTATCGAAAATGGGAACCTTGCCTGTATATTGCTTCACGATGTCCTCTTTCTCCGGCGCGATGAGCTTTACGTAATCCCTCACTTGGTTGAATACCTCATCATCATTGACATATATGCCATCGTAAGTAGGATTGAACAAATCGCGAAGCAAGGCCACTATCCGTCCTGTCTCTTCGTAAACAATTTGTGGGCGCGCAGTGCTTTTTTGGACTTTTGATATACTGTCCTCCCACCGTTTTAGCAGCACTTTCATCTCTTTGTCCAGTTCAGCTACCCTTTTGCCTTCGGCCGACGTGCGCACTATCACACCAAAGTTCTTTGGCTTTATGCTCTGGATGAGTTGTTTAAGTCTGGTTCTTTCCTCGCCTTTCTTAATTTTGGAAGAAACAGAAACCTTATCGTTGAATGGTATCAGAACCATGTATCTGCCCGCAAAGCTGAGCTCACATGTCAGTCTTGGCCCTTTGGTAGATATGGGCTCTTTCACTATCTGCACCATCACTTCCTGTCCCACTTTCAGCGTTGTCTGTACGCTCCCGTCTTTCTTCAAGTCTGGCTGCCGTGACGCTTTTGAGATAGGATAAAGTTTCTTCCTGTCGCTTTGTACCTGTTTCAGATACTTTTCATAAGAACTAAATTGAGTTCCCAAATCAAGATAATGCAAGAATGCATCCCGTTCAAAGCCGACATCCACGAAACAGGCGTTAAGCCCAGGCATGAGTTTTTTCACTTTTGCCATGTAGATGTTGCCCACAGAAAATGAAGCCGACCGCGTCTCTTTCTGAAACTCCACGAGACTCTTGTCTTCAAGCAGTGCGATGGATATTTCTTTGGGCTGTACATCAATAATTACTTCGCTTGTCATTCCTTAACGGTTTAGTCTTTTATTGGTTCTCCCGGAACGCCCCATTGTCGTCTCCCCGGTTCACGATGGAGGGTATTCATGTCGCACGTCAAGGCAGTGCGGAAATCTATGCGACTTGCCTGTATCTGTAACTGCCAACGGCATCACGCCAATGCCCTCACTTCCATAATTAACAGAAAAGGTGTGCCAAAATCCTAATGGATATCCTGGCACACTCCTTTCATTAAATCTTTCAGGAACAGTCCTGGCAAACCTTTGCTTACTTGCTTTTGTGCCTGTTCTTCCTGAGCCTTTTTTTGCGCTTGTGCGTAGCCATCTTGTGGCCTTTCCTCTTCTTTCCGCTTGGCATACTTTGTCGTTTTTATTTAAATATTACTTGTTGATTTGTTTTTATTTCATCTTCGCGATAAAACTCTTAGCTGGCTTGAATGCAGGGTAATCGTGGGCATCAATGACTATGGTTGTATTTTTAGAAATGTTTCTCGCAGTCTTTCTTGCCCTGTGTTTGACGATAAAACTGCCAAAGCCCCGCAAAAACACATCTTCCTTACGGGTGGTAAGGCTTTGTCTCACTTCCTCCATGAATGCCTCTATCGTGGTGGCGACATCCCTCTTTGCAAGACCTGTGTCCTCAACTATTTTGTTGATTATGTCAGCTTTTGTCATATCACTTTTTATTTTTAACGTTTTACTGTTTTTATTTCATTTCGCATTTTGGAGTGCAAATATACTCATTTTTAATGGTTTGATGAAATTTATCATGCTTTTTTTTGATAAAAAGGCAGCATTTGGCTCGCATTGGATAAAATCCACATCTTTTTTATATTGCAGTTTACCACATTCACCGCATCCGGTCATCAATGAACGATTATGGAGCCGGCTTTGTAACGAACCCGCAGGTGGTTACCCACATAATGGTCTTGATGACACGCCTCCTTTCTACTTCGCTGACGGTTAGGGCACATACACTCTCTTGCATGCGTCCAATATAGATGATTTAAGGCTCTAAAAGAAAAAATAAGCTCTCAAATGAGCGTCCGTGTGCCTACACAACGGATTGGTTGCAAAAATAAAACCAATATTATTTGGTGGAATATTAAAAAACTGGTATTTTTGTAACCGTTATCCTGAACACAATCTTTTTACCTTAAAAGGCCAATACCTATTGAAGAATGTGAGGCGGCTGTCTGTGAGGACAGCCGCTTTGTTCTTTTTACTTTGCAAATCAACCTTAGTCCCGAGACATCAGTGGTTGACACCGTATCCAAACAGGGCAAAATCGCCTTTAAGTGGATCTTCGGGAAAAATGGCAGACATCTTGATTGTCAGTCGTTTCGCGGCAGACATCGAGGCCGATTTGCTCGACAACAGCCCCAGGCGACACGCCTCGTGCATCACGTGAGTGTCCAAGGGCATGATTAGAGTGCGCTTGTCAATAAACTGCCAAAGTCCCAAATCGACAGGTGAGCCATCGCGCACCATCCATCGCAAAAACATGCAAACCCGCTTACAGGCAGACTTCGTGTCCTTTGGAACTATGACATCGATGCACCTGACGGCGAAAAAGCCGCAAATGGCCTCCACCGCGCCATACCCGTCGCAAGCCTTGTTGTTCACAAAAGTGCCTATGGAGCCGTAAGTTTCCAACATGTCTTTCAGCGCGTGTAGGAAGCGGTTCATGACATGGTTGGAGTACAATCTATAATAACACGCGGAGTTATCTGGTATGCAAACGTCAAAATCGCCCGACATTACCCAATCATATACATCGCCTTTTGAACAATCTAATATATATTGAATCTTCGGGAAGAATTGCTTCCTGTTGCCATAGCTAAGGCATGACGCGATAAAAGCCATAGTTTCCTGATTCTCACGGCCACGCACTTGATGCATAAACCAACTGGGATCCGAAAGGAGGAAATCTTCTGTCTCATACATTGAGGCATATTTTATAAGCAGATCTCGGGTATCGTCCATGACACTTTCAATAAAAAGAATACTTCGGCCTAAGCCATATAGGCCGGCCGAAGTTAATCTTTGCTACTTGTTAAATGTATTCTACTTAAAATCAGAGTATTGTCTTCACTGCTTCAAGCATACCTTTTTCCTGTATCAAATCCAAATACTGGCGAACCAATGCGTTGAGACCCTTTATCTCGTTGAGGTCTTCGCCCCAGATTGATGTTGCGCCGAGCACTTCATCTGCCACTTTCTTGGTGTCGCCGGTAGCCCACAGGTTCTTCAGCAAGTCCATTATTTCCTGTGAATCTTTTGGAACAATCTCGGTGCCATCCTCACGCTTGCCACCCTTGTAGTATGTGATTATGGCAGCCAATCCGAACACCAAGCCTTTTGGCAATTCTCCTTTGCGTTCCAAATATGTCTTCACTCCAGGCAGGTCACGAGCGCAATATTTGGGGAACGAATTGAGCATGATGCTCGTCACTTGGTGGTCTACATACGGGTTGTCGAAGCGCTCCAGTACGTCTTTCGCAAATTTCTCAAGCTCTTCCATCGGCAGGTCAAGGGTTTGCATCAGCTCGTCAAACTGCACTTTATGGATGTATTTACCTATTACTTCATGGTTGCAGGCATCACGCACAATGTTGACACCGCTGAGGAATGCCACTGGCGAAAGCACCGTATGCGGGCCGTTGAGCAGTGTCACCTTGCGCTTGTGGTAAGGCTCTTCCGATGGAACGAAAAGCACGTGCAGCCCGGCCTTGTCGGCGGGAAATTCCAAGGCAATCTCTTTCGGAGCCTCTATCACCCACAGGTGGAAGTTCTCGGCCTGCACCACCAAGTCATCGCGATAGCCTATCTTCTCCTGTATCTCCACTATTTCTTTCCGTGGGAATCCAGGCACAATGCGGTCAACAAGCGTGGCATATACGCCGCAACTATTGTCGAACCACTCTTTAAACTCTTTCGGAAGCTTCCACAAATCTATATATTTATTGATGCAATCTTTGAGTACATGGCCATTGAGGAATATTAGCTCGCACGGGAATATGATAAGCCCCTTGGTGGGATCGCCGTTGAATGTCTGCCAACGGCGGTACAGCAGCTGCACCAGCTTTCCGGGATAAGACAATGCCGGGGCGTCGTCAAGTTTGCATGTCGGGTCAAAGGCAATGCCGGCTTCTGTTGTGTTGGAGATTACGAAACGGATTTCGGGTTGATCTGCCAAAGCCATGAAAGCCTGATTCTGAGTGTAGGGGTTCAGTGCTCGGCTGATTACGTCGATGCGCTCAATCGTATTCACGGGATGCCCGTTCTCACGACCCTGCAGATTGACATGATACAGGCAATCCTGTCCATTGAGCCAATCTATCATGCCATGCTGAAGAGGCTGCACAACAACAACAGAACCATTGAAATCGGTCTTCTGGTTCATGTTCCAGATTATCCAATCAACAAAGGCACGCAAAAAATTGCCCTCTCCAAACTGGATTACCTTTTCCGGCATCACGCTTTTTGGCGCAAAGTGTTTGTTTAATGGTTTCATAATAATAATATTTGTTTCACTGTATTGGTTTCTATGTAATTATTGCAAAGGTACTCCGTTTCCACCAATTACGCAAATAATTGTTGCAATATTTGTGATGCAAGCTCTTGTGTTGGCACTTGGCACAGGTCACCGTTACGATTGCTCGCGCACATGTGCGGCGGGGCATGCGCAGGGGCAATGGTGCACAGCCGGACAATCCTCTTGCCGACTCCCATGCGGTTTTCCTGCCAGGTCAAAATTCCTTGATGCGTTTTTATGTCTTTAAGATACATCTGTAATTCTTTTCCATAATTAAATAATACTTTGTGTACACTTTTCCGTTATCTTTGCAGTGCCAAAACAGCCGAATACTGTAGAAATTACATCGGTTCTTTCTTTGGCTTGGAAATGCTAGTGGAATAAAAACTAAAAGAATGGAAAAGAAGACAATAGCAATCCTTGGAATGATGTGTGCCGGATGCTCGGCCAACGTGGAGCGGAAACTAAATTCTCTCGACGGGGTTGCCTCCGCAACGGTCAACCTGCCGGCGCGCACCGCCTTAGTGGAATACGACCCGAAAGCCATTACTTTGGAACGCATGAAAGAGGAACTGGCCGCCATTGGCTACGACATGGTGATAGAAAAAGGCCGTAATGTAGAGGCAATAGAACGCCGGGCGTATGTTTTGTTGCGCCGTCGTGTTGTCGTGTCGTGGTTGTTCGCCGTTATTACCATGTGCCTTTCCATGGGCTGGGTGAGTGTTGGCGGAAGCGGTGTCGCAAACCAGTTGATGCTCATTATCGCACTTGCCAACCTGCTGTATTGCGGTCGTCGGTTTTACGTCACGGCATGGCGGCAAGCCTTGCATTGCGCGGCGGGCATGGATACTCTCGTGGTCATGAGCACCTGCGTGTCGTTCCTGCTTAGTGTTTTCAACACTTTCTGGGGTGAGCGTTTCTGGGGAACACATGGAATGGAATGGCACACATATTATGATGCGTCGGTAATGATTGTCACTTTCGTGCTTACCGGCCGCTTGATGGAGGAACGCGCAAAACGCGGAACGGCTTCAGCCATACGCTCGCTTATGGAGCTTGTGCCAAAGACGGCGCACGTAGTGGACGGCGGTGTGGTGTCTGATGTCCCACTATCGGCACTTCAGTCCGGCGACACAATTGAGGTTAGGGTGGGCGAGAAAGTGCCTGTCGACGGGATTGTGGTTGGCGGCAATGCCCGCATTGACGAGAGCATGATGAGTGGCGAGGCTGAGCCTGTGGTCAAGGCCAAGGGTTCCCGTGTGTTTGCCGGCACTGTCGCAAGGGAAGGCATTTTTCGTTTCAAAGCCGAGGCCGTAGGCTCTGATACTATGCTTGCAGGCATGATAAAGATGGTGGAGGAGGCTCAAGGTTCGAAAGCTCCCGTGCAGCGCGTTGTCGACCGCATAGCCTTGGTGTTCGTTCCGGTGGTGCTCTGCATTTCCGTGCTTACATTTGTACTGTGGGTCGCCGTCGGCGGCTCGTCCATGTTGCCGCGAGCCATACTCTCGGCTGTTTCGGTGCTGGTGATAGCCTGCCCATGCGCATTGGGGCTCGCCACGCCAACGGCTCTTATGGTGGGCATAGGCAAGGCAGCCCGGTATGGCATATTGGTGAAAGATGCCACTGCCCTTGAGAATCTGAGGAAAGTAGATGCCATGGTGATAGACAAGACAGGGACGCTTACGATAGTGAATGTCGGAAGCGGGGCTGACTGTTGTGAGACGCTAAAGCCTTATGCCCGTGAAGCCATTGAGGAGCTGAAAGGAGAGGGAATAGAAATATACATGATGAGCGGCGACGCTGAAGAGGCCGTGCGCCGTTGGGCCGGCGAAGTTGGCATAGGACATTACAGAAGTCGCGTGATGCCGCAAGACAAGGAAAACATGGTTAGGGAATTACAGCGTAAAGGACACATCGTGGCCATGGTTGGCGATGGCATTAACGACAGCCAAGCCTTGGCCGCAGCCGATGTCAGCATTGCCATGGGCAAAGGCACTGACGTTGCGATGGACGTTGCCCAAGTGACACTCATGGGAACAGACCTGCGACGAATACCGGAAGCCATACGTCTGTCGCGCAAGACGGTGTCCATGATTCGTCAAAACCTTTTCTGGGCTTTCATATATAATGTGGTGTGTATACCTCTGGCTGCCGGGGCACTGTATGGCGTGATTGATTTCCAGATAACCCCGATATGGGCCAGCGCGCTTATGGCCATGAGCAGTGTGAGCGTTGTGCTCAATAGTCTTCGTCTCAATGCCGTGGCATAGGTGCGCGTTGGCCTGAGTTAGGCGTACTCTGATGCCATACGCTTACTCCAATGCTGAACGACGGGCTGAAGTTATAGCGCACTTCAGCCCCTATCTTGTCGCCGAAGTCACCGAAAGAGTAGATCGGGACAGGCTTCTTCGGGGTGACAACCGATTTCTGTCCGAATATGTAAGCCTCCCAATGTTCGTTGAAACGGTAACCAAGGACAGCGGAGAAGCCTGCGTCGTTGAACTGTGTCGCACCCCAATTGAAGTGAGAGTAGTAACCGCCGACAGCCAGCGACAGGCGCGGCACAAGTTCTGTGGCATACATGAGCGCTATGCTTTGGGCAAAGCCTGAGCCTGACTTGCTTCCCAAGCCCACGGTTGCGGATAGCGACAGTGAAGCGTTAAGTCCCGGATGCAGTTCCCAGTCATTCCATCCTGCGGGTGAAGTGTAGGCTGAATGGCGCGAGATGATGCCGCGTTCGTTTACTTTTGGCAGTGCCAGTGTGTCGATGTATGGCACATCTGCGGTAGCCGGCAGATATGAAATGTCAGCTTCCTGTTCATCCCTTTGCATTTGTGTGACCGTTTCCTGCGCCATGGCGGCCATGGCGCAGGAAACGAATATTATGGTTGTCGCTTTTCTTTTGGACATAGCCCCGGGTTTATAAATCTTCTGCGAAAAGCGGGTCTTCCGGCATTACCATCACCGGTTCCTGCTCATTCATTTTCAATATCCTTTCCGGCACATATTTTTTGTTGACCACAAGGCGGAACATGTACTCGCGAAACCAGCGGTCCGACATTATCAAATAGCCGTGTTGTTGGCTCCAGTCGCCCCAACTGTTCTCTACCTTCCATTTTGCCGCTTTGCCTTCGGTGTCAAGGTCTACAGCCGTGAGTGTCATGGCGTGTGTCGAGCCGCTGTCGTAAGTGCTTATGCGTGCGGCTTTATCCATGCCGAAAGTGGTGCCCAAGAGCGATGCGTAGTCATAGTTGGCCGTGTCGGCATAGCCTCTTGTGCGGTCGAGAAACTTTCCGACATCGTATGAGCTATACAGTTTTCTTCCGTCCTTGAGGGATGCAATGGCCATCTCCTCGATGTCGTCCATAGGTAGGTTGATGTATTTCCAATTGTGGCCATCGTAGGTATGGCGGTCGTATTCCACCTCATAAGTCTTGTAATATGGGCGGCGTGGGTCGTTCATAGCCATGATGAACGTGCCGTTTATGGAATCCCCGATTATTTCTTTGCCGAATTCTGCGGGCGTGTATGTCTTTGCCGTTCCCACGGTGTGCCCGTCTTTGTTTTTGAATGCGTAGCGGAAGCTCGAAGGCGGCTCGCCGATGGCCAGCGCAAGCATGTGGTATATGGTGCCAAGCATCTGTGTCTTTTCGCTCTTTATGTCGCTTTCCGGTTTGCCGTCGGCCACCATCTGGCGTAGTACGAGGCCGTATTCGCGCAACTTAGATGCCACGAGGCTGGCCATTTTGGCGGTGTTCTCGCTCGAATAAGTCTCTGGCATCACTTCTTTCGGCACGAGGCCGTACTTGTCTATGAGGTCGGCCACGCCGCAGAAAGTGCCTCCGTCGCTTATCGGTTGCTTGAAGAAGAACCGCACCCTCTGGTCGTCCATCGGTTTCTCGGCTGTGTCGATGACGCCTTGCAGAAACAGGTTGGCTTTCTCAAGCTGATCGTAGAAGAATAGGTATGCCTGTGAGAAGTCTACGCGGAGCGTGTCTGTGCGCATGGAAAAAGCCGCGCGTATTACATTCAGGCCACTGAACATCCAGCAACGCCCGGAACGTTGCTGGTCTGTTATCGACTGCTTAGGCGTTTCTATGCTGAAGTGGGTGTCGATGTCGCCCGCATTGGCGTGGTTCTTGGCCAGGTTGTCTATCGAGTTTGCTGCGATAGCGTTGGCCAAGGCTCTGTCGCTTGTGGTCATGTTTTGGCTGTTGCGGATGTTGTCCAGCATTTCGGCGGATATCCCTCCGCCATCGGTTTGCGCCTCTGCCATGGCTGCCATGGTCATGGCTATGGCCAATAAAAGTTGTTGTTTATTCATGTTGGTAATGTAAGATATGGTTTTGTGTGTATTGGGAACGCTTATCCTGGGTTTTCCGCAAACAGTCTCCATAGCGGCGCGGCCATCAAGGCTTGTTTTATTTCGCCGCGTTTGAGCATGTCAAGCACCTCGCTTTTTGTGAACAGACACACTTCCATGTCTTCGGTTGTGTCAAGATGTTGGCTGCCGAGAAGCCTCACGCCTGTGGCCACAAAGCAGTGGACAATGTTCGTAACCGTGCTCGGATTTGGTGAGAGCGTCATCAGTTCACGCCATTCTCCGCCGCCGAAGCCCGTCTCTTCCATCAGCTCGCGACGTGCGGCGGCCTCGGGTTGTTCGTCAGGCTCTATTACTCCAGCTACGATTTCGTGACACGTCTGCCCCAGCGCATGGCGATATTGGCGCACAAACACGTAGTGCCCCTCGGCCGTTATGGCCGTGACGTTTATCCAATCCGGATACTCCAGCACATAATACTCTTCGTTTACGGTGCCGTTGGGCAACTCAACAGTGTCGCGCCTTGCCGTAAGCCATGGTCGCCTGATGATGTATTCACTTGCGAGTGTGCGCCATTTCATGTTACGTTTTCCCATGTGGCAAGTCTTGTTTTTATATTTCAAAATTACTCACTATTTCCGAAATCGAAAAGTAAACTTCGCATTTTAACCATTTATTAACGGCATCCGGACATTGTGTTTACATTATTTTTGCGTTTGTTCCTGAAAAATTTTGCTTTTAAATACAGAAATGTTACCTTTGTGCCGCTTTTTGTTTAATTCATTAAAAAATAGATTATGAAGAAAGTTATGTTAATCGTTGCGTTCATGGTTGCCACAGTGGCAGTCAACGCACAGGTTTACGTAGGAGGAAGTTTTGGCATTAACACTTCAAAGGATGCACATCTTGAGGGAGAAGACGTAAACGCAGCCACCAGTTTCAGCCTCATGCCTGAAATAGGTTACAACCTTGACGACACGTGGACGGTGGGAATTGGCATTGGATATTCTTATTATAAGGACACCAATGACGACAAGACAAATGGCTTTGTAATCAATCCGTATGCACGTTGGCACTTTGTTAAGTGGAACAGAGTGAGTCTGTTCTTGCAAGGCGGATTGGCTTATGAGTGGGCAAAGACATCGCCAGATGACAAAGATGACGACGATTACAGTGTAGGAACATTTTCCATTGGGTTCAAGCCCGGCATCAAGGTCGATTTGACCGAGAAACTTTCATTCGTAGCCACGGTGGGAAACCTCGGATGGGAGACATCAAAGCCGGGTGGCGAACTGTTTGAAGACATGGATATAAAAGGCTCTTCTACTTTTGATTTCGGTGTAGACCTCAGCCAGATTAACTTTGCCATGTATTTCAACTTCTGACAAAGTGGATTTGGACAAGCATTTGAAATCCATTACAAATGAAGCTCCGCCAACATTGGCGGGGCTTTTTATATGTTGAATATCCGCATATTGCCCATACATGCAAATATGCATCTAATGGCAAGCGGCTGTAACCTGATTTTTACTTCGTGTCGCTTCGGCTTGTGAAACGCATCGTTTCAGAGTGCGAAACAGGCCGTTTTGGCTCGTAAAACGGCCCGTATTGCAAGCCAGAACGGTCTGTTTCATAAAGCATTGATAGTCAAATGGTTATGTGGTGGCATATTTGTGACGGTCTTTAATACAATAAAAGTTAATCACGACGTATGGGTGGAGCAATGCCGGAAAAACGGACTTACAGTCTTATCCATGGCACAGGCATTTTGCGGATGTTCATGTTTTTATATAATCGGTAAGTGGAGTGGGGCGGGACTTTGAGCGGTCTGCCTACTTTCTTGCAATGATTGACCCCGTAAGACTTTTTTCATTGCTGTTTGTTTGCACCACATATACACCTGCGGGCAGGGCAGAGGCATCTATGCTTGCCGTAGTATCGCATTGTGTACCAATGGTTTGCGTCATGGCAACAGTGCCGGACAATGAGTATATCCTTACGTGAACAGGCGAGGTGAGTGCGTTGGCAAAACGCAACACGAGTTGTCCGCCCGAGGTGAATGCGGCACGCAATGCCTGCGGTTGCGTGCCGCTTATGCCATCTATCCCGTCTATGCCAAGCAGGTAAAGCAACCCTTTGTGCACGTTTATCTCACCGTAGCCATACAGGTTGTTTGGATAGGCAAGCTCATCGTCAGGTTGTCTGCATGTGTGACTCAGCACGTCGAGCACCTCTTCGGTTGTGAGGTCGGGGCGTGCCTGCATCCACAAAGCAATGGCTCCCGCCACCACGGGTGCGGCCATCGATGTGCCTGTGTTCGAGTTCCACGCATATTGTCGTCCGCCGAACATAAAGTGAGCCACATCGGAGTTGATGTCGCTGGCCTCGGGGTTGTTTTCTTCGTAATAACTGCTGTAAGACGACACAACATTGTCGCCCGGTGCCATTACGTCGGGCTTTATCCTCCCGTCCATTGTGGGTCCTATTGACGAGTACTCAGAGCGCACGCCATCATTGCGTCCGGTCTGGCTGTAGTCGTAATATTGGCCGAGATAGTTGGTGAAACCGGTGCGGTGTATGGTGGAGCCCACGGTTATCACGCTTGCGAAGTTTCCGGGTGTGAGCACATTATGGCTCGTCTCGGCGTCGGCCCACGCAGGGTCGGCCAGTCCGTTGATGAACATCGCAGGCGAATAGCTGCGTATGGATGCGGAGGCATCAGCTCCTTCGACTACCACAGCCAGCGTCCCCGCGCTGCTCAGTGGGACATCACAGGCCAGCTCCACGTGGAATATGGTGTCGCCAAAGGCAAAGGTCGAGCAGTAGCGTGTTATGGTTGCCGTGCATGGGTAGTTGCCTCCATAAAGGCTCATGGCCACGGTGGTGGCTGTGTCGGGCGGGCACTTGTCAGAATTTATGGTTACAGTGTCGGTGCCTGACGCTCCATAAGAAAGCAGCAACAGTCTGAACGGCGCATCGCTCTGTACGAAGAAACCGGCCTCTTGTCCTGTGGAATAGAGGAAAGAGCCGGCTTGCTGTTTACCTTTGGGTTTCGCTATGTAATTGTAGCGCACAGACTCGTTGCCCGCCGAGGTCACTATTATCCGTCCGGGCCCCACAAGTCGGCTCAAATATTCGCTGTAGAGACTGTCCTCAGTGTCATAAGTGGGCACGCTCCCCTCGCTGAACGAAGCCACGCACGGCATGCCACGTGATGCTGCGTAGTCGAATATATACTTGAATCCAAGAGCGTCTGTGGCCGTGGTGTACTTATATATATCGGCTGAGTCGATTAGGTTAATGTCATCGCTTACGGCATTGCTCACTATGCAAATGTCACTTTCGTAGGCCATGCCGCGGTAAGGCGAGTTATAGCCACTTCCTGCGGCAATGCCCAGGGTGTGGGTGCCATGCGTCTGTTGGAGCCCATCCGTGGAATGTCCCTTTTCCAGCAAGGCATTCGTTCCAACGTAGTCGCGCCCCACGGGGAAAGAGCTGCCTACGGTGTCGGTCGACAACTGGTCCCAGAAAGCGCGTATGCGGTAATCGGTGGCTGTGGAATCATAGAATGTAGGGTGGGTCAGGTCGAAGCCGATGTCCATCACTCCGACTACCACACCGCGTCCGGTGAAAGCTTCCGGCAACGATTCTCCACTATATACAGGCATGGCGTTGACTACTATTGCCGTAGTATCCATCGCCGGTTGGCATGGCTTTCCCGCTTCAATGCGCCTTACTTCCGCAAGTGAAGAGAGCCGTGCGAGCCGCGATACGGGCACCGTGGCTATCACTATGTCACCATTTCTGTCGAACACCCGGCATCCGTTGGCAGCCAGAATGCTGTCGGTCTGTGGGTCTGCAATGCTCAAAAACACTGTCATGAGTTTGTCGTCATAGGCAGATGTCAGCCGTTTCGTGGAGGCTGAAGACATTGCAACCTTGCGCACCAGCGGCGACATCTTGCCGTAGTGTGCTTCCTGTCCGGTGGCGTTTCCGGCGCACAGGCAGGCTGCGAGCATCATTGTTTTTGCTTTCATTATGTCTGTCGGCTTTAGTAGGTGTTGCAAAAGAAGCAAAAAAAAGCGAGACTGACAAGCAACAGGCAAAAAAAGAGCCACCGCACAGTGGCGTGTGGTGGCTCGATTGCAATAAATCGGTTTCTGATGGTTATTTGTCCAACCCACGATTGGATAGTGTCACGTTAATCAGCGTCTGATACTTGGTGAACTGTTCCGGCGTGAGCACATAGCTCATGCACTTGAAATCTTTCTCAACGGCATTGTTGAGCATCTCCTTGCGCTCCTTTTCGGTGGCATGAGCAACCATGGCCATTTCGGTGCGGAAGTTGCGGTTCAGCGCTTCAACGCTGTTCATTTGCGACAGGGTCAGCCCGAGTGTCTCGCCAAGTCGACGCATGTTGTAGCCAATCTCATAGGCACCGGCATTCGTTTCTCTGGCCGCGATCTTTCCTGTTGCTTCGGCCTTTGTGCTGCCGGTGTCATTTCCATTCTCGTTTCCTGCAAAAGTCATGGTCATGCTGAGCAGAGCCACGACGGTAAAACACAATCTTTTCATCTTTGTTACCCTTTCTTTTTCTTTCTTAATTTTACTTACTTTTTCAAATTTGACAGCCTTGTGTGTTTGCTGCCCTCTCTCTCTTGTGTTATCCTTTTTATCTCTTTTCCGTTGCAAAGATACGGCAAAATGGCCACATGACAAACAAATCATAAGATTGTGTGCGCAAACAGGCTGTTTTGTTGATACAAATCAAATAAATGAGGTCATAATGTTTTTTTAATGGAAACGTATTAAACGCAATGCTTTGCGTGCCTATTCGGAATAAAATGCTTAACTTTGCAAGCACGAATAAAAACAGCGACACAAGAATGGACAAACCACAAAACAAGTACATTGCCGTAGCCTACAAGCTCTATACGGTAGAGGATGGCGAAGAACAGTTGGTAGAGGAAGCAACGGAAGAACGCCCGTTTCAGTTCATAAGCGGTTTCGGCATTACGCTCGAAGCCTTTGAACGGCAGGTGGCGGAGCTTGAAAAAGGCTCTGATTTTGACTTCAGCTTGGCCAAGGAAGAGGCTTATGGCGACTATGAGACATCTCGTGTGCTTGACCTCGGACGTGAAATGTTTTGCATCAACGGGCATTTTGACCACGAACATATATATAAAGACGCCATTGTGCCGTTGCAGAATGAAGACGGCAACCGCTTTTACGGTCGTGTGCTTGACATAGCCGGTGATAAGGTTAAGATTGACCTTAACCACCCGTTGGCCGGACAGACACTGCGCTTTGTGGGACATGTGCTTGAAAGCAGGGAAGCGACTAACGCAGAGATACAAAGCATGGTAAGCCACTTGGGAGGTGATGGCTGTGGTTGCGGTTGTGGACATTGCGGTTGTGGGTGCGGCGACGAATGTGACGATGGTTGCGATGGTAATGGCCATCACCATCATCATGACGGTGGGTGCTGTGGAGGCCACTGCCACGACAGGTAAAGTGGCATGTCATTTAAGCGATAGGAAAAGCGGCGATGGATTAAGAGTCATTCAATACTAAAATTTTAGACATTTACCTTGAGGGCATGCGCAATACATTCGGCAATATATTTACTCTTACTACGTTTGGCGAAAGCCACGGGATGGCAGTGGGCGGCATAGTGGATGGTATGCCTGCGGGAATAGACATTGACTTGGCGTTTGTGCAGAGTGAGCTTGACCGTCGCCGTCCGGGGCAGAGCGAACTCACCACGAGCCGTAAGGAGGCAGATCGGGTGGAGCTGCTGAGCGGCGTCTTTGAGGGTAAGTCTACAGGTGCTCCCATAGGTTTTATCGTCCATAATACAAATCAGCATTCGCAAGACTACGAGAACATGCGTAGCCTTTTTCGCCCGTCGCACGCCGATTACACCTATTATAATAAATATGGCGTGCGCGACTATCGCGGTGGTGGCCGCGCTTCGGCACGTGTAACTATAAGCCGTTGTGTGGCCGGCGCGCTGGCCAAACTGGCTTTGAACCCGCTTGGCATTGATATCAAAGCCTATACTTCGCAGGTGGGCAACATAGAAACAGACCGCGATTACCGCCGTTACGATCTTGATGAAGCCGAACGTAATGCCATACGCTGCCCCGACCCCGAAAAGGCTGTGGCGATGGAGCAACTGATAAAAGAGGTGAAAGGCTACGGTGATACTATCGGTGGGGTAATAACCTGCGTAATCAAGGGGTGTCCGCCGGGAGTTGGTGAACCGGAATTCGGAAAGTTGCATGCCGCACTTGGCGCGGCCATGCTTAGCATCAACGCGGTGAAAGGTTTTGAATATGGCGAAGGCTTCGCCGGCGTGACACAGCGCGGGTCGGAACAAAACGATGTCTTCGTGAACCGCAACGGCCATATAACAACCCTCACCAATCATAGCGGAGGCATACAGGGAGGCATCAGCAACGGCCAAGACATATATTTTCGTGTGGCATTCAAGCCCGTGGCAACGGTGCTGATGGAGAGACAGACGGTAGATGTGGATGGCAATGCCGTACGTTTTACTGCCCGGGGTCGTCACGATCCGTGCGTGTTGCCGAGGGCAGTACCTGTGGTTGAGGCTATGGCGGCTATGACCATGCTCGACTATATGTTGCTCAACAAGACGGCGCGACTTTAATATGCGCCACAACTGTGTATAATGTACATTGTTTATGCCGTTCACTACTGTTTGCATCAGTTATTGGTTATCCCAGCAGATGACTCAATGCTGATGTGTGTGTGCGTGGCAAGATAGTCCTCAAATGTGACATCATCCGTTTCCACGATTCTTCGGGACTTCGGTTTATATGGCAAGCGTCGCGTCCGAGTGTCCTTTCGGGAGTGGTTAGCAATGCCCATCCCCATCCGTATTGCCTGCCGTGCTTATCGTGGGGATATACAAAATCTTCGGTTACTATATGACAGCCCATTTGCAAACGATTGAGGAAAGAGTCGAACCTGCTTCGCATCTTCGCACCGGTGAAACCGCAAGCGGCTCGCAGTTCGCGCGTGGTCATGCTGCCTTGTTCCTTTAGTGTCATGAGAATGGTGTCTTCTATGCTGCCAACGGCAGGATAGGGAGTACGATGCCGTCGCCAATTACAGAAGTCAGGCCACCATTCTTTGCTCACAAAGCCGGCCTTGCCTTTGAAAAACTTACCGTAGGCACAGCCACTTTCTTGGATTATTGTGCCTTTCCATTCCCAAAGTGGCCATTCCCATCCGCCGTCAGGCCGTATGGTGTACCTGCAATAGTCGCATACAAGTTCATCGGCGGACCAGCCCTCCATGCCAATCGAAAGTAGCGGAAGGAAACCGATTTCATTTACAAAGGCCGTCATTTCTGCGCAGTTGCTTATTTCAGGGTGTAACATAATTTAGTCTTTTCTGTATATATGGTTCTTTTCTGCCCATGTCCATGACTATTTATTTTATTGATTGCAAAGTTAAATGTTTGTGCTTGAATACGGTAATATTTTTATGCGTTAATTCGATTCACTGCGATGTTTTGGCCAATCTGCGTATGCAATGGACGGGTAGGGGCATGGCGGACATTACGTTTGGAGCATGGTAAGGACACGGCATGTTGCCGCAAAAACACGGCTGTCGGGTTGGTAAATTGGGAAAAAAGAGTACCTTTGCATAGGTATTATGTGCTCGACAAAGGGTAAAGACACATAAAGTGCCATCAAATGGCGATTGTAGGCGTGAAAACAATTGGGTGATGATTACCAAAAACAGAATAAACACAGAAGAGAGCGACATGTGGAGGTTGCCCGCTGAATGGGAAACGCAGGATTGCGTGCAGCTTACGTGGCCTCATGAGGGCACTGACTGGCATCCCATGCTAAAAGAGATAACGAGTACATACGTGCGGATGGCAATAGAGATAGCCTGCCGCGAGAGACTTTTGATAGTGTCTCCGCAGCCTGAAGAGGCTCTCGCTGCCATACGCCAAGTTGCAGGTGATTCTCTCATGGACAATATACGCACTTTCACCTGCCCCACTGATGACACGTGGGCGCGTGACCATGCGTTCATATCGCTGACCAAAGGGAATGAAAGACGACTTCTCGACTTTCGTTTCAATGGTTGGGGTGACAAATTCGCAGCCGACAATGACAATGCCATTAACAGACGCTTATATGGCGCGGGTATGGTTAGCGGTGAATATGTTGATTGCAATGGCTTTGTACTGGAGGGAGGCGCGATAGAGAGCGATGGCCAAGGCACGGTGTTCACCACTACCCAATGCCTGCTTGCGCCACATCGCAATCAACCCATGACAAAGTGGCAGATAGACGACTACTTGCGTCGCGAACTTTGCGCAAAACGCTTGGTGTGGATTGATTACGGGCAGCTTATGGGCGATGATACCGATGGCCATATAGATACCTTAGTGCGCATAGCCCCCAATGACACTATATTATATGTTGGCTGTGAAAACACCAATGACGGGCAATATGAGGAATTGCAACTGATGGAAAAGCAATTGCGCACATTGGTCACACTGGATGGCCGTCCTTACCGCCTGTTACGATTGCCGATGCCACGCCCCATTGTGCGAGATGGTTTCCGATTGCCGGCCACGTATGCCAACTTCCTCGTTATAAACGGGGCGGTGCTGTGTCCCACTTATGCCCAGCCCGACATCGATGCCGTGGCTATCGACATCATCGGCCGTGCTTTCCCCGACCGCGATATAATAGGCATAGACTGCCGTGACATCATAGTCCAACATGGTTCGCTACATTGTTGCACCATGCAATACCCCGGCAGAACCTAAAGCAAAAGACATGCACTCCGGCGATAACTTCATGGCAACATCCAAGAACATACGACACATACCATATAGACAATGAAAGAACTGAAGATAGGACTGCTCCAACAACACAACACTTCGGACAAACGGGCCAATATCGCACGGCTCGCCAATGGCATAGACACGCTCGCGCGACTCGGTGCACAGCTCATAGTGCTGCAAGAACTGCACAACTCGCTCTACTTCTGCCAAGTAGAAGATGTGGATAACTTCGACCTTGCAGAGTCAATCCCAGGCCCCTCTACAGAGCTGTTTGGCGACTTGGCACGCAGGCACGGCGTGGTCATAGTGGCGTCTCTTTTTGAAAGGCGTGCGCCGGGACTTTACCACAACACGGCGGTGGTGATGGAGCGCGATGGCAGCATGGCCGGCATGTACAGGAAGATGCACATCCCCGATGACCCCGCGTATTATGAGAAGTTCTACTTCACGCCCGGCGACCTTGGATTCCACCCGATAGACACCAGTGTCGGACGTCTCGGAGTGATGGTCTGTTGGGATCAGTGGTATCCGGAAGCTGCTCGTCTCATGGCTATACAAGGCGCAGAAATGCTCATTTATCCCACGGCCATAGGTTACGCGCTGTCTGACACACCCGATGAACAGCAGCGGCAACGCCATGCCTGGCAAGTTGTGCAACGTGGACATGCCGTGGCAAACGGTCTGCCTGTAGTCGCAGTGAACCGCGTCGGTTTCGAGCCTGATCCATCCGGACAGACAAAAGGCATACTGTTCTGGGGCTCTTCGTTTGTGGCAGGGCCACAAGGTGAGATGTGTTATGAATCTTCCGATTGCTGTGAGGATTGCAGTGTGGTGACCATCGACATGGCTCATGGTGAGCAGGTACGCCGCTGGTGGCCTTTTTTCCGCGACAGGCGCATAGATGCCTATGCAGGCATTACGCGGCGATACATCGACAGCGACGAGCCGATACGGCAACGTTGAGATATAGTGGCACGGCTTTGGTTATATGATTGGCTTTCCGGTGATTACAATCCGAATATATTGGCCACGCCAAACCACACTATCGGTATCAACAGTGCGGGCAGGAGGTTTAGCGTCTTGCAGTCTTTTACGCCTAACAACGACAAGCCACTGGCTGTAATCATCAGTCCGCCAACTGTCAACAGTTCCGCCATGAGTGCATCGCTTACGGCGGAACTTGAAATCTTAGCTGCGGCATAGAACAGCCCTTGCCAGCAAAACAGTACCGGCGCGGCCAAAACCATCCCCACGCCATAGGTCGAAGCGAACACCGCAGAAGAAACGAAATCAAGTGTGGCATTGGTGAACAAAAATGTGTTGTCGCCGTTGAGTGCGCTTATTACGGGGCCTAGCATAGACAGTGGCCCTATGCAATAAAGCAGTATTGCGGTGGAAAGGCCGTCGGCAAGGTTTTGGCCGCCACTGCGTTTCGCCCTCCTTTCCACCATACGATGGAATCTGCCATTTATATCCAAGGCCGTGCCAATGACCCCGCCAACGGCTATTGCCAGTATGAACAGCACGGGGAAACGGCTCTTTGGCATGTTTGCTATGGCGGCGTTGAGACCGATTAACAGGCTTGCCAGCCCCAGTCCATTATACAACACCTCCTTGTATTTCTCTTTTATCCCGCAGTTAAGCACGGCACCAATAATCGTTCCGGCGATTATTGCACATGTATTTGCTATCGTTCCAATCATTGTTTGAGCGTCTTAAGTGTTGCAAAAGTAATCAATATTTTGCATACGGCTTGATTTCGCCATGGTTATATGATTACATTCAGGGAAAACGGAGTGAAAAGCCATAGAGGAAAGTTATACGTTTTTTTGTGGTTTTTTGGAGACTTTGCCATGGACAAACACTGTAGATGGGCTTGATTTGCATGGAAAACCTTTGCGGAGTGAAACTTTTGGATTATCTTTGCTCCACGCTTTCAAATTTAAAAACAAGTAATGATGAACAGAATATGCAATCTTTTCGGCATCCGCTATCCGATAGTGCAAGGCGGGATGGTGTGGTGCAGTGGTTGGCGGTTGGCCTCTGCAGTGAGCAATGCCGGTGGTTTGGGCCTTATCGGAGCCGGCTCCATGCATCCGGAAACGCTCATTGAGCATATACGGAAAATGGAAACGGCCACAGACAAGCCTTGGGGAGTCAATGTGCCGTTGATGTATCCGGAGATAGAACGCATCATCGACATAATCATCAGTGAAAGGGTGAAGATAGTGTTTACGTCGGCAGGCAGTCCAAAGAAATATACGGCACGCCTGCATGAAGCTGGCATAACGGTGGCTCACGTGGTGTCGAGCAGCAAGTTCGCACGCAAATGTGAGGAGGCTGGGGTAGACGCCGTGGTGGCTGAAGGCTTTGAGAGCGGCGGACACAATGGCCGTGAGGAGACCACGACACTGACATTGATACCGCAGGTGCGCTGCGCCACGTCGTTGCCGCTCATCGCCGCTGGGGGAATTGGCAGCGGACAAGCCATGCTGGCCGTCATGGCATTGGGAGCCGAGGGAGTGCAGGCGGGCACACTGTTTGCCCTCACGACCGAAAGTTCAGCTTCCGAAGCTTTCAAGGAAAGGTGCATTGCCCTTGAGGAGGGCGACACCATGCTTTGCTTGAAAAAGATTTCACCCAGTCGTCTGGTCAAAAACGCCCTATACGAGAAAGTGGCAGAGGCCGAAAACCGTGGAGCAGGGGCAGACGAACTGCGCGAGATATTGGGGCGTGCTTCTACCAAACGCGGCATCTTTAACGGGGACGTGGATGGTGGCGAACTTGAAATAGGGCAGATAGCCTCGGCAATCAATTCCATCGAACCCGTTGCGAAAGTAATAGACCGGCTTGTAGACGAATATGAGAGGGCGCGTAAGAATGTGGCCGCGATAGCGTTATAGCCAATTATGGCCATGCGCTGAGGTCTGCAACGGCTTCCACTTTGTCCTCCACATCGTCCGGAAGTGCAGGAAAAAAGTCGATGCCGGTGATGCGTTCCACCTCGTCTACGGTGTTCACATAGTCACCCTTGGGTCTGTTTCCCGGTTCATTCTTGTAAATGAAGCCGATGGCTTTGGGCTCGCCGTTCATGCAGAGAACCACTTTGAAGAAAGCGTCGGGCACCACCACGTGGTTGCTCCCAATGGTTTTGTGACGATTTTTGTACAATATTGGGCCGCATACTATGTATATGTCGCCCAATTCATTTGCCCATTGGCGGCACTGATTCTCCATCTCGTTCCAATCGCCGGCATTTAGGTTGGGGCTTTGCGGGCAGGCGTTTGTATATAGGAACGTCTGGCGTTGTGCTTTCTTGCTCCACTTGTTGTCGCCCGAAGGACACATGTGACCTCGGTCATAGCCGGAGTTGCGATAGTCGGCATCGGTGGCGCGGGGAATGGCCACGTCATCATCTTCCTGGAATTTCAATCCTTTGCGATTATATGGCCCGGTAGTATGTTCGGCAGTAAGATGCCATGCCACCCAGTTTGGCAGTCGTGTGGAGCTGTTATATGACACCGTGTACGACATGCGTTTCAGGATTTGTTCGTTGCGGTCTGTCAACCGTGCGGGGAGAAGTTCTGACTCGTCTATATCAGACGTACCGGTTGCCGGAGGCGTGGCGGTTGCCATGCCGTATTTGGCAATCATCACGGCGATTGCCAATGCCAATGCTATGGCTGTTGTGTATTTTCGTTTCATGTGTTTGCAGTGGTTGTGGTATGGTAATGCTTCGTTCGTGTGCCTATCCTATGGCTTATGCAAAGATAGGCTTAAAGAGGGATTGGCAAAGCAAAGAGATGTAAAATACATAATAGTAATAGGAATGCTGTACGCACGGATGTACCATTGACGGAAAGGTCGGCCAGACTCTGTGGAAAAGCATGCCATTTTATGACTGAACGGCCTGCATTCACTCCCACAAATGGCTCACAAGAATTTTTATGCCGATGAGCAACAATATCACGCCACCTACAAATTCGGGCTTAAGCCGCTTTGAAATCGAGCAGCCGAACCGCGCACCAAGGACATTGCCAAGCAATGACATCACCAACGACACCGCGCCAATGACAGCCAGAGGCATGACCAACTGTCCGATAGTGCGATAGTTCAAGCAGGCAAACGAGATGCCCACGGCCAGCGCATCAATGCTGGTTGCCACCGCAAGCATAAGTTGATTGCTCAAACTGCCGGGAACAAAGTGGTGTCCCTCATCGCCACTGAAAGCATCCTTTATCATCTTGCCGCCAAGGAAAGCCAGCAGGCCAAACGCTATCCAATGGTCAACAGACTCAAGATACTCGCTGAAGTGGTTCATGCCAAACCAACCAATAAAAGGCATCATGGCTTGAAACATGCCAAACAAAACACCCATGCGAAAAGCCACTTTAGCCACAAAACGCCCCAAAAGCACGCCACTGACCACCGAAACGGCGAAACAATCCATCGCCAAAGCCACGGCCAAGAGGAAAATGTCTAAATTGCTCATGCCATCCAATTAAAATTCATAAAGCGGTTGCAAAGTTAGCAAAAAATATCATAATGCATCCAATGCTTCTATTTCATGTAGCCATTTTCATGGCTTTCACATATAATTAACGATTTTTTTTGCGTAGCTTTGCATCGGATAAATAACAAATCAAGTATGAGAATCGTCGCCGTCTGTACTGTATTGACATTGGCATGCATCGCGCCACAGTCAGCCGATGCACAAAAGAAAGAGTTACAAAAAAGAGAAAACTTCGAGTTTTCATTTGAACTGCCAAGATATGTCGAGGAATTGAAAAAAGAGTTGACCTACCCATTGGCGTGGGGCAACAGCGAGATAACGGACTTTGCGGAATGGAAAGAGACTGCACGCAGTAAAGTGCTTGAATGCATGATGACACCACCAAGGAAAGCCGCAGCCTACGACATGGTGGTAATCGCCGAAGAACACAGAGGCAACTATACGGCGCGCAAACTGATGTTCAACGTGAATGCCTATTCACGTATAACGGCCTATTTGCTCGTGCCTGATGGCAAAGGGCCATTCCCCGCCATCAATGCGCTCCATGACCACGGATCCCATTTGTACATAGGCAAGGAGAAGATGATACGTCCGTTTGGTGTCGATACTGCCATAATCAATGATGCCGATCGCTGGGTGGACAACATCTATGATGGCCAGTATGTGGGTGATTATTTGGCCTCTCGCGGCTATGTCGTATTCTCCATGGATGCGCCAATGTGGGGCGAACGAGGACGGGAGGAGGGAGTTGATCGCAGCAAATACGACATAATTGCCGGCAATATGATGATGCTTGGACGCGACCTATGTGCTTTCATGACCTACGATGACATAGCTTCCACAGACTTCCTTGCCACATTGCCCGAAGTGGACAAGGACAATATAGGGTGCATGGGATGCTCCATGGGGGCTTACCGGGCATGGATGCTTTCCGCGCTAAGCGACAAAATAAAGGCAGGAGCCGCCGTATGCTGGATGACAACAACCGATGTACAGATGTCTGCCAAGGACGGGAAGCACGAAAACGGTGGCTTTGCCAATTGCATACCTGGGTTGCGGCAGTATCTCGACTATCCGCACATAGCAAGCCTGGCCTGCCCCAAAGCGATGCTGTTCGTAAGTGGCGCATTCGATCATCTGTTTCCCACAGACGGTGTACAGGCCGCATACGACACAATGCGTGGCGTATGGAACAGTCAAGAGGCCGATGACATGTTAGAGACAGAGATATTTGATGTACCACACTCTTGCGGGAAAGCCATACAAGAAAGGGCGTTGCAATTCTTCAACAAGCATCTCAGAAAATGATACCGTCCTTGTAGTGTCGAAAAGCGGACAGGAAAGCTATGCGCAGCAAGGGCGCAAGAGCCATGTTATGAATCTCTGAACGCCTATAGAGAAGCCTGCGAAGATAGCGTTACACTTGTCACCGCAATCAAATAATTGTGCAATTTGCGCCACTTGTCAACAGTTTGGCACGCATTTTGCTCTTCACCGGCAAACAAAATAAGTTTAAGGACAAATAAAAATCACCATGCAAAAAGGTAATATTGGGGTCACAACAGATAACATCTTCCCCGTAATTAAAAAGTTTCTGTATTCCGACCATGAGATTTTCTTGCGCGAAATGGTCTCCAATGCCGTGGATGCCACCCAGAAAATAAAGACATTGGCAGACAAAGGCGACTTCAAGGGTGAATTGGGTAATCTGACTGTTAGGATAAACGTCGATGAGAAAGCCGGCACGATAACAATCAGCGACCGTGGCATTGGCATGACGGAAGAGGAAATAGATAAATACATAAATCAAATCGCATTTTCGGGAGTGAACGACTTCCTTGAGAAATACAAGGATAACGCCAACAACATTATAGGACATTTCGGATTGGGCTTTTACTCATCGTTCATGGTGAGCAAGCGCGTTGAGATAATAACACGCAGCTACCTTGAAGATTCCAAGGCCGTGAAATGGAGCTGCGACGGCAGTCCAGCCTATGAAATTGACAACGCGGAGAAAACCGACCGAGGCAGTGACATAATACTGCACATAGACGATGACTGCAAGGAATATCTTGAAAAAAGCAAGTTGCAGGAGTTGCTCAACAAGTATTGCAAGTTTATGCCAGTGCCAATAGCATTCGGGAAAAAGACCGAATGGAAAGACGGCAAGCAGGTGGAGACGGCTGAAGACAATATAATAAATAATGTAGAGCCACTCTGGACAAAAACACCGAGCACTCTGAAAGACGAAGATTACAAGTCTTTCTATCGCACACTGTACCCCATGCAGGACGAACCTCTGTTCTGGATTCACCTAAATGTGGACTATCCATTCAATCTTACCGGTATACTTTATTTCCCTCGCATAAAGTCAAACATTGACTTGCAACGCAACAAAATACAGCTATACTGCAACCAAGTGTTTGTGACAGATCAAGTGGAAAATATTGTTCCCGATTTTCTCACGCTGCTCCACGGTGTCATCGACTCGCCGGACATACCGCTAAACGTAAGTCGTTCTTATCTGCAAAGTGACCGCAATGTCAAGAAGATATCTACTTACATAACCAAAAAGGTAAGCGATAGGTTGCAAAGCATATTCAAGGAAGACCGCAAAGCGTACGAAGAGAAGTGGGATGACTTGAAGCTGTTCATCAATTATGGAATACTCAGTGAGGAGAGTTTCTACGAGCGAGCCAAAGAATTCTCGCTGATGAAAGATACAGACGGCAAATATTTCACATTCGATGAATATAAGACGCTTATCAAAGAAAACCAGACAGACAAAGATGGGCAACTGATATATCTCTACGCCACTGACAAAGAGGAGCAATACAGCTATATAGAAGCCGCAAAGGAGAAAGGATTCAGTGTGTTGCTTCTCGACGGACAGCTCGACGTTCCATTGGTTTCGATGCTTGAACAGAAGCTTGAAAAGAGTCGATTCACTCGGGTTGACAGCGATGTGATAGACAGACTGATAAATAAGAATAACGCCAAGGAGGATAAACTCGGACACGATGAAGCTGACAATCTGTCATTGGTGTTCCGCAGTCAGATGCCAAAGATTGACAAAGCGGAATTTTATGTTGAGGTGCAAAGCCTTGGCGACGAGGTGCAACCTGTGGTAATCACCCAGAGCGAATACATGCGACGCATGAAAGACATGAGCCGTTTCCAGCCTGGAATGGGCTTCTATTCGCAGATGCCGGACAGCTACAACCTTGTGCTCAACAGCGATCACCCCTTGATAAAGAAAGTAATAGATGACTGCAAAGCCAACACCGAACAGGCTCTGAAGCCGATAGTAAACGAAATAAACGGACAACAGGCACGCCTCGATGCACTGCGACAGATTCAGGGAAAAAAGAAGTCGGAAGAAATAACACAAGAGGAAAAAGACGACTTGGCCAATACTGAAAAAGCCCTAAACGAGCAACGCGACAAGAAAAAGGACATACTGTCTGACTATGCTAAAGGCAATAACATCATACATCAACTGATAGACCTTGCCTTGTTGCAGAACGGGATGCTCAAAGGTGCAGCTCTTGACGCATTCCTAAAGCGTTCTGTAGAGTTGATAAAATAAATATGGACACTGTCCAAAATTTTGTGTAAATGGAAACAGGATTCAGTTGTAAGTTTCTTCTTATATCTGGATTCTGTTTTCAAATATAAGCATAAATTGGTTCATAATCAAGCCCAGGTTTGAAATAGGCATTGTCCATCTCTTTTCAATCGTGCTTCAACAAGTTCCTGGACCTGAAAGGGGATGCCACCGTGACCGTCAATTACGACAAGCTGATCATGGAACGACACAAGCGTTTCGCTTCTTTATTTGATAACACTTTTGGGGTGACGCAATGACGAAGTCAGGAAAAATTTAAGCCATTTCGCCACAGGTTTTTGATATTTTTATATATCTTTGCATCGTCACCCGCACCGTTCCGACAACATGGCGGAATGGGCGGTGGCAGACATCTGTTGGAAAGGCGTTTGCCTTAGGGACGCTCCCCTCCAGCCATTTCCATCCGTGTCATTTCATCTTTCCGTATAACACCCCGTCAGGGAGCAGGGGCAAAACAAGAAAAATTATGAAAAACCTCTACCGCAAATGGCTGGCAACCGCATTGTTGGCGTTGGCGAGCATCGGCGCAAAGGCTTACGACTTCGAGGTTGGCGGCATTTATTACAACACTCTGTCAAGTGAGACTTGTGAGGTAACAAAAGGAGATGCAAATTACACAGGAGAAGTAACCATCCCCGAAA
>CAZKMT010000019.1:0-36184 GCA_964554115.1 uncultured Prevotella sp. | reverse complement strand
AAAAAAAGCCCTCAAAGCCAATGAGGACTGTCTTGCAAGGAAAACGTGAAAGCGCTTACTGCATGCGCTGCAAGCCCTCCCAACGCACGTTCCACGTGCCATCGTCGGGGAAACCGGGGTTGTTGAGCTGTTCGCAGCCGTCCCACCCGGCGCACATCATGGCAACGGCGGTGAGCAGCGCGCCGTTGCCCGGCAGGTAAAGGCGCAAACGCTTGGATTCCTGAAAGTTGTGTCCGTTGGCAAGGTATGTGTTCTTTCCTTTGTTTGTCAGCAGTGCCTCAATGGCGGTGTCGGGCTGTCCGAGGCGTGCCGCGCACATGGCTATCATGCCGTAGTCCCATCCCCACGTGGTGGGCCAGTTCCAGTTTTGCATCACCCAGTCAAGCGTTTTTGTCATCGTAGCCTTGTCGTATAGAGCAGGGTAGTATGGCAGAAGGCCACAGGCGCCGAGCACGGCGGGATGGTCGCTGCGTGATTTCGTGGCAAACTCTTCAGCCGACACCTGTTTCCGGCCTGCTTGTTCGGCGGCCACAAAAGGGTCGAAAGTCGATGTCGCTGCGTCTGAGTCAAACTCGGCGAGGGGCGCTCCAGCCAGATAGATGCTGCCGTTGCCGGCCAATGGAGCCATGCGCCTGATTATGTCGTCCCACTCGACGGTGCGTTCCAGGCCACGGCGCTCGCGCCACTGCTGTGCCACGGAGAGGCCATAGACCCAGTAGGCCTGCTCAAAAGGATGGTGGTAAGAGAAGTCTTTCGACATGGATTCCTGCATGGCTGTCTGTCCGAAGAGCTTTATCTCGCCGCCTTCGGGGGCGCAGGCGTTGGCCCAGTCTGCCATAAATGCGGCCGTTTCCTCCACCTGCGTGGCATATTTGTCAAGCGTTCCCTTTGATGGGTTGGCGCGGTACATCTCCTCGGCGAGATAGATGTAGTGCGGTTGCTGCCATACCAGGAACGAGCCTGTGTTGGACGGGGCTTCACCGGCCCACGGGTCGGTCATCTTCATCCAGCGCACGCCCTTGAAGCCTTGACGCTCCGCTATGGCCTTGGACACGGGATAGGCCACGTCGTTGTACCATTCGAGCACCTGTCCAACGACATTCGACCTGCCCCACAGAGCGAAGTCGGCCATGTGCCACCACGTCATCTCGAGGTGTGGACGGCCATACCATGAATTATACGTAAGTCCTGTTTCTTGCGGGGGGGTGGTGTTGGCGCAGTTTACCTGTGTGAGATATTGCGAGAGCACCACACGGCGCTCCAGCTCCTTGGCCCGTTGGTCGGTGCATTCCGAAAAATCTATGATTGCGCCTCCTCTCCAAAAACGCGGCCAGCTCTTCATGACCGCCTTTATGGCTTGGTCGTATGAGTAGGCATTGCCTTTCTTTGTTTCCGGTTTATCCGCATATCCGGCGCAAAAAGTCAGCACGTCGTCGGTAGTGGAAAGAGTGAAATGGTGTGGCGCAGTCTCTGTAAGTGTGGCGTTGCCCTCCCACTCCAGGTTTACATAATATTTCGTTCCGTCAACGGTCCGCTCTATCACGGCGTCATGGTCACCGACGGAGATGATGGTCGACTTGTGGCTTTCGGGCTTCGACCAGTCGGCAGCCGCATCGGCATGGTTACCTGTTGGATATGCAAAGTCAAGCGTGACGGCAGCGCGCCCGTCTGTGAGCAACGTGCTCTTGATGCGCGAGAAGATAGCGTCTTTGTCTTGGAAGCATGAGGTGGACACCTCCACGTCTGTGTTGTCGGCTGTGAATTTCGAGTTTACCGTGCCGTCCCAGAGTGCAAGCTCCTGTCGGATGCCCCTTATCTCCTCTATCCCTATTTTCTTGCCGTCCTTGTCTTTCAGTTCCAAGCCAATGCAACCGAGGTTGAGCCTGTGTGGATTCGCACGGAAATAGGCGGTGGCATCCTTGTTGCGCCCATCTTGCTTGAACTCCACGGCATACACTTCCTCGTGGCCGTGTCCGAGGTCAAAGGCTTTCTCCGTGTCGCCGTGGGTCAGCCCCCCGGCATTGTCGAATGAGTGCCATCCCCAGTCTGACATTGTTGTCAGGGGCACTCCGCTTTCATAAAACTCTGGGTAGCTCTGCAATCCGGTGACGTCTACCGTAGCGGCTATGTGGCCGTTGCCCACCGTAAGAGATGCCAGTGGGTCGGCCTTTGTCACTATCGGATTGTTGCGTGTGACCACCGCTTGGCGGTCGATTGTCGTTGTGGCATTGTCGGTATTGTATCCCAGCTCTTCCATCTCGAGCGAAGCCCAGATAAACGGCCCCACTCCCTTGGCGTCGTTGTCGCGCACCGGCTCGGAGAGATAATACTCGTAGGAGCCATCGCGGCGCAGGTTGGGATTCTTGACATACTTGGCTATCGTAGGACTCGTGCCGGGACCAAGGCCTGCCACGGAGCAGCAGTTGGTCAACGAGATGGTGCTGTCGGGATTCACCTTTATGAAATTGTTGATTATTCCCCTGTAAGCGCGTATGCCCGCATCACGATATTTTGCCCCGAGGTAGCCCTTGCGGTAAGCCTTCAGCAGGGAGTATGCAAACATTGCGGAACAGGTGGACTCGAGGTAGTTGCCCTCGCGCCCCGGGCTGTCCATCACCTGGTACCACACGCCCGACTTCTTGTCCTGCCACTTAATCACGGCGTCAAGGTCCTTGCGCAGCAAGTCCACCACTTCGTTGCGGCGTGCATAGTCGTCGGGCAGCGCGTCGAGCAGCTCTATGAGAGCCATCGTATACCATCCTTGTGCGCGTCCCCAGCAGTGTTGCGACAGTCCGGTATTCTTGTCGGCCCAGAACATCTCATGCGTCTCATCCCAGGCATGGCGGTTGAGACCTGTCTCGGGGTCAAGCGTGCGATCGTAAGTCTTCTTCACTTGGTCCACGGCATCGTCATAAACAGCCTGCGCTTTCTTGTCGCCAAGCAGCATGTTGGCCGTCAAGGCGTGAAAGGGCAATCCCATGAAGATACCGTCGAGCCACACTTGATAGGCATAGATGGCCTTGTGCCAATAAACACCCTCATTGGTTCGAGGCTGTTTTTCCATCTGTTTCATCAGTGTCTTGATGGCCTTCAGGTTTTTTTTCTCAGGGTAAAGCTCGTACATCCGGGCTACGAAATGTCCGGTGCGTATGTTGTCGAGGTTGTAATCCTTGATGTTGTAGCCGCGTATCTCGCCTTTCCCCGTAATCATGGTGTCGGTATAGAGCTTGCAGTAATCCTTTATCTCCTCGCCGCCATACTTGAGGTATGTGTCGAGCATGGCCTCAAGCTCTATGCCCATGACGTAGCTCCATTTGGGCTTTTTCGAGAAGTCGAGCAGGTAAGACTGCGGCACTCTTCTCATCTCGGAGGCCGTCATCCATTGGCTGTAGTTCTTGTAAGGCTTCTGTTGCAACACGAGGCCTCCATTTATATATAGATTGTCGAAGTTGATGTTGCGCGTAAGGCCCCTGATGGAGTTGCCTTCGGCCACGCCATTGAACTTGCAGTCTTTCACTGTGATGTCATAGACGTTCACGCATGTGTCCAAAGCTATGATTTGCACGCCGTACTGGCTCTTCTGGCAGGTGACGTTCTCAAGGTTGACGTTACGCACGGTGGGCAGGAAGCCACGGCAGCAAATCTCGTTGTGCTCGTAGTCGAGGTTTATTTTCAGCACCGACTCGGCGCACTGTCCCACCTCGATGTTGCGCACATAGATGTTCTCCACCACGCCGCCGCGGCACGTGTTGGTCTTTATGCGCACCACGCGGTCTAAGTTGGGGCTGTCCATTTTGTTGTTCTCCGCGAACACGTTGCGGCATCCGCCGGATATCTCGCTGCCTATGACCACGCCGCCGTGGCCGTTCTGCATCTCGCAGTTGCGCACAATTATGTTCTCGCTCGGGCGACTCCACAGCCGTCCATCGTTGTTCCGTCCGCTCTTTATTGCTATGCAATCATCGCCGGTATTGAAGAAGCAGTTCTCTATCAGCACGCCGTCGCATGATTCGGGGTCGCAGCCATCGCCGTTGGGGCCGTCGTTGTTGATGTGTACGCCGCGCACTGTGATGTTTTTCGACAGCAACGGGTGGATTACCCAGAACGGGGAACGCAGCAGGGTGACGTCTTCCACGAGTATGCCGTCGCACTGGTTGAAGTTTATCAGCTGTGGTCTCAGGCCATCCTCAGGACCGAAACGGCGTTCGTCCATGTCCACGCCGTCTTCCGCCATCTTAAGCAAGCGCGCACGGCTGCCGTTGCGCTGGCTTATGATTCCTTCCGTCCAGCCGTACTTGGCGGAGCCGCACCACTTCCACCACGTCTCGTTCGTGCCGCCGCCGTCGATGGTTCCCTTGCCGGTGATGGCCACGTCTGTCTGCTTGTATGCGTAGATGCAGGGTGACAGATTCCAGCAGTCGAGACCCTCCCAGCGCGTCGGCACGATGGGGTATAGTTCCGGTTCAAAGACAAACATGATGGTTGCGCCTTCGTTCACCACGAGGTTCACATGACTCAGTAGCGTTATCGCGCCCGTGTTGAACGTTCCCTCCGGCACGACCACCTTTCCGCCGCCTGCCTTTGAGCACGCTTGTATGGCCTTGTTGATGGCCGCTTGGTTAACGGCGGCTGACGCCTCAGGGGCTGCGCCGTACTCGGTAATCAGAAACTCGCGGTCGGCAAACTCTGGTTGCCTGATGCTCTGTTCTATCTGTTTGTACAGAGTGTCCCACCCATCGGCCGACATGGCTGCCGGAAAGAGCAGGCAGAAGAGCAATAATGTTACGTATTTCATAATTTATTAGGTTGATTGTTTATTTCTATAGCCACAAAAAACAGACCATATCTTCACAGACCGGGCCTGCTACATTACTACTAAACAATGAGGGAATGCTTATTGTAAACCCTTTTCGCTTTTTATGTTATGTATTTATGGTAAAATAATATTTAGGTTTTTAGCTTTGGTCACATGCACAGTCTCGGCTTTCGCCATTGCCGCGCACTTCATTGTCTGCCTTTGCAAAGGTAATAAAAAAATCGCATTTCCACATGACAAGCAAATGTTTTGTTTGGACAATTATGACCAAATCAGCGGATTATCGTGCCCAAATGCTTTTGTGTGAGTGGATTTTCCTCTAAGGACACAAAAATCCTCCTTTCTCGTCACGTCTGTTTCCGGGCGAGGCGCAAAACGAGCCACGCCACTGAGCTGCGGCTTCAGTCTGCGATGAGGTCTTGCAGATAGCGGCGCAGCTCGAATGCCCACAGCTTGTAGCCCTGGCGTGTAAGGTGGAGGCCGTCGACAGTGAGCTCACGACGCATGGCGTATGTGCCATGACGCACGAACTTGGAGTAAAGGTCGATGTACGTTATGCCGTTGGCGCGGCAGTAGTCAGACAACAGGGCGTTCACTGTCGGTATGTCTGAGTCCTTGCCCGACAGGCGTTGCCATTTACCTTTCGACGTGTCGACCGGCAATAGGCTCTGCACATAAAGGCGTGTGGATGGCGATACCTGGCGTATTATCGACATTACGGCCACTGCCTCTTGCGCCACCTGTTGCGGACTGAGGCCGTGGCTCAAGTCGTTGATGCCCACCATCAGGAATATTGCCTTTGGCTTGCCCGGCAGTATCTGCACCAGTCGGTGGCTTATGCCCTTGGCATCGTCGCCGGAGATGCCCCTGTTCACGATGTTGTCCACTCCCAGCAGCTTGCCCCAGTCGCCGCCGCTTTCCGTGAGACTGTTGCCGAGCATCACTATGTCCGCGCTGTCTATCGGCTCTTCGGTCTCAAACTGTGCCACTCTTTCGGTATAATGCTTAAACGGGCTGTGGGTAACTTTCTGCGAATGCGCCTCCGCCACACTGAGGCATGCCGCCATAACGGTAATGAATATATGTCTGTATGCTATCATCGTAGATTGTTCATGCCGCCCCGCTCCTCACACAAGGGACAATGTAAGCGAGAGGAAATGAAATGCCCTCCATTTCCCGAGTGCGGTTTTCTTTATGCAAAGATAATGGAATAAAACGAGTTAAGCCCGTCTTTTTGTCTTTTTTATCACTGCAAATACACCTTTGGCCACAAAATGGCATTGGAAATTCGTGACAGTCTGCATGTCGTTTCGGAACCGCCCGGGCCATGAAAAACACATTCCGACCCGTAGGGAAGCTGTCCATCGCTTCTCTGCGGGTCGGAAAGGCTTCTTTCCGCACGCACAAAGGCGCACACTCGCAATGTCCGGACGGTTTTGCCGGAAGCCGCCGGGGCGTGGGTGCCTATTGCTTGCGACGCTTGCGCCACTCCATTACCGCCAGCACTATCACTACGATGGCCAGCACGGCATAGGCGGAGTAGGCGATGGCCTCTGTGACATCCACCGACTTTGGGTGGAACGAGAGCACCACCGTATGGTCTCCCGGTTCGATGTTTATTGCTCGCAGTATGTAATTGACGCGCCCCACGGGCACGTTCTTGCCATCGACAGTGGCTGTCCAGCCGGGGTAATATATGTCTGAGAACACGAGCACTCCGCCTTGCGCCGAACTTACATCGTAAGTGAGCCTGTCGGCATCGTAAGCCGTCAGTCGCGCCACGCTTGTGCTGTCTTGCTGTCTGGCTTGGCCGAGGGTCTCGCTGAACTTGCGGTCGGCCACGGCCTCGTGGCGCAGGTCTATCGTGCCAACCATGTCAAGCTCCTGGTTGGCATTGTCCACATAGTTCACCTTGTCGACAAACCATGCGTTGCCGTAGGCGTATGGGTTGAGTACGGGCGTGGTGCCTCCGGCTTGCAACGGCATTATGAAATATTTGGCATTGAGCATGTTGAGCACGGGGAAGATGCTGTCGCCATCGACGCGCGACATGTCACCCATGCTATTGGCCAACGCCCCAAAAAGACTGCGCATTTCAGGCGAAATATAGGCCTCTATCATCTCTTGGTATCGGCGCAGTTTGGCTGCGTGGTAGCCTCCGATGCTCTTCAGGTAATACGATGTCTCGTTCTCGTTGAACGTGTTCGTGGCGCAGTTGAGCACGCGGTAATACAGCTCCTTGTCTTCCAATATCCGCCGTTCGGTGTCGGTCATTTGCACGGGCGTTTCGCGCACGCTCTTTTCCACGAACATGTCGTCGTTGAGGTAGCGTTTGTTCACCTGCCACATGTCCAGAAGGCAAAGTGCGGTGATGGTCGCAACCATTGCGCCGGCCTTGAGTTTGTGCGCCTTGAAGAGCAGCACAAGCAGTGTGCCCGCCACGATTATCCAGAACGAGCGCCAGCAGTCGGCCGTAAACATGGCCTTGCGCATTTCCGTGAGGTTGGCCAACAGTGGCTGCACGTGCTCCGCCGGCAGGTTGCCCAAGGCGCTCATCTCTGCCGATGACACGTAGCCGGGGAAGAAGAGACCCGGCAGCAGGGCGAAGAGCAGGGCGAAACCGCCCGTCAGTCCGAAGCTGGCGTAAACGAACTTTGTCTTCTTTTTCAGTATCTCCGGCTCGTCTACAATCTTCTTCAAGGCGAGCATGGCCAGCAGAGGTATGGTAAACTCGGCTATCACCAGTATGGAAGCCACGGTCCGGAACTTCGCGTACATCGGCACATGGTCTATGAACAGGTTGGTGAACCACATTAGATTGTGCCCCCACGAGAGCAGTATGGAGAGCACGGTGGCCGATAGTAACGCCCACTTCATCGGTCCTTTCACTATGAACAGGCCGAGGATGAAGAGCGTTAGCACAAATGCGCCCACATAGACGGGGCCGCTCGTGCCGGGCTGCTCGCCCCAGTATTGCCCCAGCTGCTGGTATATCGGCACGTAATTGCTGTCGGCGTGCTTCATGGCCACCTCGTTGCGGCTCAACGGCACCGACGCGCCGCCCTTGGCGTTGGGCACGAGCAGCGTCCACGTCTCGCCGATGCCATAGCTCCATTGCGTTATGTAGTCGCGCTCCAGTCCGCTGCTTGTCTGGTTTTCCGACTGTTCTTTCACCAGTTCGCTCTTCCCGCGCATCGACTCATGCGAATACTCCCATGTGTGGTAAAGGTTGGATATGTTCATGCATATGCCCAGCAACGCTCCTGCGGCGCACACGCCTGTGGCTTTCCAAAAGTCGGCGAGGCGTTTGGCTTTGATGGCTTCCACAAGGAAGGCAATCACCATGAAGAGTATTATGAACAGGTAGTAATAAGTCATTTGCACGTGGTTGGCGTGTATCTCCAAGGCGGAGAAGAGTGCCGTAAGCAAGAAGCCCCACAGCAACTTGCCCCTGTAGGCCAGCGCCACGCCTGCAATCATGGGCGGCAAATATATGAGAGCCATCACTTTCCAGATGTGGCCTGCCGCTATGATGATGAAGAAATAACTGCTGAAAGCCCAGATGACGGAGCCCAAGACAGCCAACGATTGCCTGAAATTAAAGGCCCGCAGCATGATGTAGAAGCCCAGGAGGTAAGAGAACACCAGCATCACGTAGTCGGGAAGCCACAGATGGAATATGTTGTCGAGCTTCGTAATGACATCGGCACTGTCGTAAGACGGGGCCATCTGGTAGGTCGGCATGCCACTGAAGAGCACGTTGGTCCAGCGGGGGGTCTCGCCCACACGCTCGCGATACTCATTGATTTCATTTCCCATGCCGCGTCCGGCGGCGGCGTCGTGCTGGTACAGTATGCGCCCCTCGGTGTCTGCCGGGAAGAAATAGGCAAAGGCTATGACGGCGAATAAAAGCACTGCCAACACATCGGGCAGGCATCGTTTCAGTGTCTTCATTACAATTGCTTTTTATAATAGGTTATGAACTGGGTGCAAAGATACTTCTTTTAATTCAAAAAAAGCAAGCGTGCCGACAGTCTGTGGAGCGTTTGGGATAATAATTCATATTTATTTGCTAACTTTGCATGACAAAACGGCAAGGAAAAATGAGGATAGGCATAGTGATAGCCATGGACAAAGAGTTCATGCAAGTGAGGGCGTTGATGTCGGGCGCGGCCGACACCGTGCGTCACGGGAAGCGGTACACAACAGGCCGGATAGGCTCAAACACGGTAATCATGGTGCAATGCGGCATAGGGAAGGCGAACGCCGCCATGTGGACCGCAGACATGATAAACGCCTTTGCGCCCGATGCCGTGATATCAACCGGCGTGGCCGGTGGCGCGTCAACGTCGCTCAGCGTGCGTGATGTGGTGGTGGCCACGGAGTCGTGCTACCACGACGCTTACTGCGGCAGCGACCTGCAATACGGGCAGATAGCGGATATGCCGCCCCGCTTCGCCTCCGATGGCGCGCTGTTGGCGAAAGCCACGGCCATCGACTGCGGCGTGAAGATAACGCCGGGGCTTATTGTCACGGGCGACTGGTTTGTCGATTCACGCAACAAGATGCAGTCAATCATAGGCCACTTTCCGGAGGCCATGGCCGTAGACATGGAGTCGGCGGCCATAGCGCAGACCTGCTTCACGTTCGGAGTGCCGTTTGTCAGCTTCAGAATCATAAGCGACATACCGCTCAAAGACGACAAGGCGAGCCAATACTTCGACTTCTGGGAACGTCTGGCCGACAGTTCTTTCCATGTGACGCGCGCGCTTGTGGAGAGCCTCTGACCCGACAGGGCGGGAGCGGCCTGCCGCCGTAAACCGGCATTGGAGCCGCATCAATATTATAATAATATTGTTGATGATATGGACAAGATACCAAGTTTCACAATCAATCACGACAAACTGTTGCGCGGAATCTACGTGTCGCGCAAGGATAGCGTGGGCGGCGACACCGTGACCACGTTTGACATACGAATGAAAGAGCCCAACCGCGAACCCGCGTTGCATCCCGGCACGTTGCACACCATAGAGCATCTGGCCGCGACATTCCTACGCAACGACCCCGAATGGCGCGACCGCATCGTGTATTGGGGGCCGATGGGCTGTCTCACGGGCAACTACCTGCTGGTCAGGGGCGACCTTGAAAGCCGCGACATAGTGGAGCTTATGCGCAATACGTTCAGGTTCATCGCCGGCTTCGATGGCGAGGTGCCCGGCGCGGCTCCCAAGGACTGCGGCAACTGGCTGCTCCACGACCTGCCCATGGCGCGGTGGGAAGCCAGCAAGTTTCTCTCCGAGGTGCTCGACTGCATCGGCGACGAAAACATGGCCTACCCCGGATAGGGCATTGGCAATAGGTCGTAACGATACAACTGAGAAGCCCCGCTTGCAGAATATTTCAGCTGCAAGCGGGGCTTCTCCGCTGTTTTGCCGTTGCCGATGCTTTTATGAGCCTGGCCGCAAACGTCATGGCGGCGTGCCCGTCATGCTTTCTGGCTCTTCTTGCGCTCGTTGTGGTCGAGTATTATCTTGCGCATTCGCATACTCTTTGGCGTCACCTCCACAAGCTCGTCTTCCTTGATGTATTCCAAGGCCTCCTCGAGCGAGAGCACGGTGCGCGGTATTATGCGTGCCTTGTCGTCGGAACCGCTGGCCCGCGTGTTGGTTAGCTGCTTGGCTTTCGTGACGTTCACCACGAGGTCATTGTCGTGTACGTGCTCGCCCACCACCTCGCCGGCATACACTTCGTCGCCCGGATCGATGAAGAACTTGCCGCGGTCTTGCAGCTTGTCGATGGAATAGGCAAAGGCCGTACCCGTCTCCATGGCAATCATGGAGCCGTTCAGGCGGCGCATGATGTCGCCCTTGTAAGGCTGGTAGCCCTTGAAGCGGTGGGCCATGATGGCCTCGCCCTGACTTGCCGTGAGCACGTTGGTGCGCAGCCCTATTATTCCGCGCGATGGTATGTCGAACTCAATGTTCACCCGGTCGGCCTGTGTCTCCATCGACGTCATCTCTCCCTTGCGCCTGGTCACCATGTCTATCATCTTGCTGGAGAACTCATTGGGCACGTTGATGGTCAGCTCCTCTATGGGTTCGCACTTCTGTCCGTCGATTTCTTTGTAGATTACTTGCGGTTGGCCCACCTGGAGCTCGTAGCCCTCGCGGCGCATGGTCTCTATGAGCACGGAGAGGTGGAGCACGCCGCGCCCGCTCACTATCCACTTGTCGGTGCTGTCCTCCATCGGCCCGACGCGCAGGGCGAGGTTCTTCTCCAGTTCTTTCTGCAGGCGGTCGTTGATGTGGCGGCTGGTGACATACTTGCCCTCGCGGCCGAAAAACGGCGAGTCGTTGATGGTAAAGAGCATACTCATGGTGGGCTCGTCAACGGCTATGGGCGGCAGGGGCTCAGGATTGTCGAAGTCGCAGATGGTGTCGCCAATCTCGAAGCGCTCCAATCCCACGATGGCGCAGATGTCGCCACTTTGCACTTCGGGAGCCTTGTTGTGTCCCATGCCCTCAAACGTGTGCAGTTCCTTTATCCGTGTCTTCTCCATCGAACCGTCGCGGTGGACTATGGTGACGGGCATACCCTCGCGGAGCGTGCCCCTGTGCACGCGCCCCACGGCGATGCGGCCGGTGTAGCTGGAGTAGTCGAGCGATGTTATGAGCATCTGCGGGGTGCCCTCTATCGCCTTGGGAGCCGGTATCGCCTCCACAATCTTGTCCAGCAGGTAGTCGATGTTGCCCGTGGGCGACGAGTAGCTCTCGCCCATCCATCCCTCTTTGGCCGAGCCGTAGACCACGGGGAAGTCAAGTTGTTCCTCCGTGGCGTTGAGCGAGAACATCAAGTCGAACACCATTTCATAGACTTCTTCGGGGCGGCAGTTGGGCTTGTCGACCTTGTTTACCACCACTATGGGTTTCAGCCCTATCTGGAGGGCTTTCTGCAGCACGAAGCGTGTCTGCGGCATCGGCCCCTCAAAGGCGTCCACGAGCAGCAGGCAGCCATCGGCCATGTTCAACACGCGCTCCACTTCACCCCCGAAGTCGGAGTGTCCCGGCGTGTCGATGATGTTTATCTTCGTCCCTTTCCATTTTATTGAAACGTTTTTCGAAAGTATGGTAATGCCCCGCTCACGCTCAAGGTCGTTGCTGTCGAGCACCTGCCCGCTCAAGTCCTGTCCCTCACGGAACAGCTTGCCTGCGAGCATCATCTTGTCCACAAGGGTAGTTTTCCCGTGATCCACGTGAGCAATGATTGCAATGTTTCTGATGTCTTGCATTATTTTAACCTTAAAATACGCTGCAAAGGTACACATTTAAATCCACAATATATACGTGAGGAAACACTTTTTTGCCTTGGCCGGTGCGGCATCAGCGCGATGTCCGCCTGCCTGCCGTGCTGGGCGTGGCAGTAAAGAATGTTTACAGTCGGGAGAGGCGCGGGGCGGCGATTGCCGATTCGCATTGCAAAACGGCTCGTTTCGGGTTGTGAAACGGCCTGTTTCGCCCTTCAAAACGGGCTATTTTGCGGCTTGAAACGGCACGTGTTGCAATCCGTCTGAAAACCAGACGCTTGCGGCGCGCTCCGGAATGTGGCGGCAAGACGACGCGCATTGCGAAATATCTTTACAAAATCGCGGTCTCCCGCAACTGGGCAGACACGCAAAGAGGCCGGTGCTGAAACTTGTCGGGCGCATTGCGGGCATTCGTGTCTTCATTGCCATTCAACTGCTTTCGCCCAATTTGCGAAATGGCGGAGCACCGGAGGAATGCCGCCGGAGCGGACTCTCGTCGGCACAGCGGAAGCCATAAGACAGCCGAAAAGTGCAAAAATAAGTTAAGCCTTTGTCAAATAACAAGTCGTGGAGCGCGCTATGTGAATAAAAATCAGTACTTTTGCATCCGCATTTCGGAAAATCCGATGCATTCGACGAGGGTGCCGTTGTGATTAAGGCGGCATACGTCTGAAGGATGTAATAACAAACCAATTAATCAACAAAGCAATTATGTATTTGGATCAAGCAAAGAAGAGAGAGATTTTCGAGAAGTATGGAACGTCGGCAACGGATACAGGGTCGCCCGAAAGCCAAATTGCGCTTTTCTCATACCGTATCTCCCATTTGACAGAACATTTGAAGCAGAACCACAAGGACTATGCTACGCAGCGGTCGTTGACCAAGCTTGTGGGTCAGCGTCGCTCGCTGCTGAAATATCTTTACAATAAGGATGTGGAGCGTTACCGCAATATAGTGAAGGCTCTCGGCCTGCGCCGATAAGCGCGCCGGGCTGCGGCCATAAAGAAATGCGGGTGGGAAGAAAGTCAACGCTTTCTTCCCACCCGCACTTTTGTTTCCCGTCGGCAACGCCGTCCACGTGCCTGTGGCTGCGGCAACGCCTTGGTGTGGGCTGCGTCACGGACGCAATATCTCACTGAGGGGGGTCATCACAAAATCGCGCTCGCGCATCAATGGGTGCGGAATCTTCAGGTCAGGCTCGTCGATGGCGAGGTCATCGTAGAGCAAGATGTCAATGTCTATGGTGCGGTCGGCATAATGCCCGTCCACAGACTTGTGGCTGCGGCCTAACTCCCGCTCTATGGCCTGCGTCCGTTCCAATACGCCACGCGGGGTGAGTGGCGTAAGGCAGCACACCGCCGCGTTTACAAACTCATTGTCGGAAGCGAAGCCCCACGGTTCGGTGACATGGAAAGCCGATTGGCGCACGACGGCGCCAACCGTTGTGCCTATCCGCTCGACGGCCTTGAGCAGCGTGCTTTCACGGTCGCCGAGATTTGAGCCTAAGCCCAGGTAGACGCAGTGCATAGGCACGGACGCGCGCCTTGGCACGGCGGCGTGGGCGTCAGTCATCCATGATGAGCAGCGCATCGCCGTAGCATCCGAACTTGTAGCCGTTGTCGAGAGCCAGCGAATAGGCCTCCATCACGAGGTCGTAGCCCCCGAAGGCAGCCGTGGTCATCACCATGGTGGATTCAGGCTGGTAGAAATTGGCGACCATACTGTTGGCCATGCCGTACTCATAAGGCGGGAAGATGAACTTGTTGGTCCAGCCGTCGAATTCCTTCAGCAAGCCGTCGGTGCCCACGGCTGTCTCCGTGGCGCGCGCAGTGCTTACGCCAACGGCGCACACCCGGTGTCCCGAGAGCTTGGCGTCGTTCACCGTCTTGCATGTCTCTGCTCCCACGAACATCTGTTCGGAGTTCATCTTGTGCTTCGTGAGGTCTTCCACTTCGATAGGGTCGAAGCAGCCAAGGCTGCAATGCACCGTGACGTAAGCGAAGTTGATGCCGCGTATTTCCATCATCTTCATGAGCTCGCGGCTGAAATGCAGTCCTGTTGAGGGGGCGGTGACGGCTCCCTCGTTCTTTGCGTATATGGTCTGGAAGTTCACCATGTCGTCGCTTGTCGCCGGACGCTTGTCTATGATGTAATGCGGCAGTGGCGCCTCGCCAAGCGCGAAGAGCTCGCGCTTGAACTCATCGTGCGGGCAGTCGTAAAGGAAACGGAGGGTGCGCCCGCGGCTCGTGGTGTTGTCGATGACTTCCGCCACCATTGGGCCGTCTTCGTTGAAGAAGAGCTTGTTGCCTATCCTAATCTTGCGGGCCGGCTCCACAAGCACGTCCCAGAGGCGCAAGTCTTCGTTGAGTTCGCGCAACAGGAACACCTCTATCTTTGCGTCGGTCTTCTCTTTCGTGCCGTAGAGGCGCGCCGGGAACACTTTCGTGTCGTTGAAGATGAAAGCGTCGCCCTCATCGAAATAGTTCACTATGTCACGGAAACCGAGGAAAACGGGGTTACCGTTGGAATCCTTCATTTCGTTGCCATCGGCATCCTTGCGGTACATCTCGATGGATTTGCTCTTGCGGTGAGCCACCATCAGGCGGCATTCGTCGCGGTGGTAGACTTTGTCCACTGTGCCATCGGCATTCTTGAATGCGTGGAACGGCGGCTCCAGCGCCACTTGCGCTTCCGGCAACTTAAACTTGAATTGTGATAGTTTCATATTTAGTACTCCTTCCAAATTGTTTGTCATGCTGTTAGCGAGCGGTAACCGTTCCTCCCGGCGCATGTCATCAGTGCTCCTGCGGCGTGCTGCCGGCAGGGCAGTGCGCATCGAGCCAGTCGGCGAAGTCATCGAGCTTGACGCAGTCTTCCACTCGTACGTCTCCCACGCGGGTGCGCCGCAGCGATGTGAGGAAAGCCCCGCTGCCTAATGCCCGCCCTATGTCGCGAGCCAAGGCGCGTATGTATGTGCCCTTGCCGCAGACCACACGTATGCCTGCCTGCATCGTGGCCGGGTCGAAGGAAGTAAGCTCTATCTCGTAGACATGCAGCGGCTTGGGCTTCAGTTCTACCGTGCGGCCGCTGCGTTTCATGCGGTAAGCCCTCGCGCCGTCCACCTTGCAGGCCGAATATTGCGGCGGCACCTGCTCTATGTCGCCCACGAAACGCTCTAGTGCGCGCTCCACAGCCTGTCGCGTTATGTGCGCCGTGGGATAGGTGGCATCCACGGTGTGCTCCCTGTCATAGCTCGGAGTGGTGGCTCCGAGCTGCATGGTCGCTACGTATTCTTTGGTCTTGTTCTGCAAGTTGTCTATCTCTTTGGTCTTGCGTCCGGTGCATAATATGAGCACGCCTGTGGCCAGCGGGTCGAGAGTTCCCGCATGGCCGGTCTTCAGTCGAGCCACGCCAAGGCGGCGTGACAGCATTGTCCGTACGCGGGCCAGTGCCCCGAAACTCGACATGCCGTATGGCTTGTCGATGTATATAAGTTCTCCCCGGGCGAAGTCCATCAAGCCATTTCGAGTGTGTGGCCCGTGAGAAGCAACGCAAGGATGGCTCCGCCGACAATGATGCGATACCAGCCGAATGCCTTGAAGCCGTATTTCGTCACGTAGCTGATGAAGAACTTGATGGCGGCCATGGCCACAATGAAGGCCACGACGTTGCCCACGATGAGGGCGGTCAGGTTGTCCATGATTATTTCCATGCCGCCATCGCGTAGCAACTTGAATATCTTGTAGACCGTGGCGGCAAACATGGTGGGCACCGCGAGGAAGAACGAGAACTCGGCGGCGGCCTTGCGTGTCAGTTTCTGGGCCATGCCGCCTACTATGGTGGCCATGGAGCGCGACACGCCCGGTATCATGCTGATGCACTGGAACAGGCCGACCATGAAAGCGCGGCGTTCCGTCATTTGCGTCTTCTCGCTGCCGTTGCCGAATATCTTGTCGCAGAAAAGCATGAAGATGCCGCCCAACACGAGCATCACAGCCACCACCTCAACGCGCTCGAGCATGGCATCGATGGCATCGCTGAAGAGCAATCCCAGCACGGCTGCGGGTATGAATGCCACAAAGAGCTTCCAATAGAAATCATACTTGTGGATGAACCGCTTCACGGGCGGAGTGTCCTTGGGAAGCGGAGTGTGGTTGAGACGGAAGAAACGCTTCCAATACAGCACCACCACGGAGAGTATTGCGCCAAACTGGATTATGAAAGTGAAAGCCTTCACAAACTCGGTGCTCTCCACGCCGAGCACATTTTGCGCTATTATCATGTGTCCTGTCGACGACACGGGAAGAAACTCCGTGAGTCCCTCCACTATGGCGATGATAATCACTTGGATTACAGTCATGTCTCCCATGTCACTCGCCGACGGCCTCCTTTTGGGGTTCCACATTTGCCGGGACGTCTGCGCCCTTGTCCTTAGGCTTGCGTATCACGGCGCATACCATGCCCACGAAGCCTATCAAGCACACCACCGGTGCCACCTTTATGCGCCGCGCGCTGAAGATGTCGGGGTTGTACTCCGTCTCGGTAGAGCCCGCCCCGCTCATCAAGGCGAACCCAATCACCACGACAGCCATGCAAACCGCAAGCATGATGAAGTTTACGCTGTCGAACGCTAAGTTTCTCTTGTCCATCTTATTTAATTCTCAATATATGATTCCCAATACACGATTGCCGCGCGCGCCAAGCCTCGGAAGCCTATATGTCGTATAGTTCGCCTGCCGACATGCGCAAAAACTTGTTGACCGAAAAGTAAGCGCAGAGCGTGGTGATGACCATTCCGAAGAGGAACACGACAGCCCCTGTGGCGGCAAGGTCAACCCGCCTGACAACGGCCACGATGCCCGGCTCATAGCAAAAAAGCAGGTAGATGCCGCAGCCCAGCGCCGCGCAAGCAAACATGGCGGACACTACGCCTATGCACAATGCCCGCCGCAAGAATGGCCTGCGTATGAAGCCCCACGACGCGCCCACCAGTTTCATGGTGTGGATGAGGAAGCGGCGCGAGTATATTCCCAGCCGCACGCTGCTGTTGATGAGCGAGAACGACACACACGTAAGCAACACCGCCAGCACGAGCACTATGGCGGTGAACTTGCGCACGTTCATGTTGACGCTGTCCATCAAGTCTTCTTGATATGCGATGTCGGTCACGCGCCCGTCGCGGAGCAGTCCTGCGGCAATCCACCGTAGCGAGTCGCGATTGGCATAGGCCGACTTCAGCCTGACCTCAAAGGATGCCGAAAAGGGATTGAAGCCGAGAAACTCCGACGGGTCGGCGCCCATGGCGGCCGACTGTTCGCGCTGCGCCTGCTCCTTGCTTATGTAGTCTGCGGCAAGGGTGTAGCGTTGGCGGCGCAATTCTTCGGCCATCTGCCTCGCCTGACTGTCGGAAACGCTGTCGGAGAGCATTACCGTTACGGTAAGGTTCTCTTTCACGTAGGCCGAAAGGTTGCGCGCGGTGAGCACAAAGAACACCAACATGCCAAGCAGTACAAGCACCATTGTGGTGCTTATGCACAAAGTGACTACCTGCAGGCCATGGCGACCGCCGGCTTTTTTCCGTCTTTTCCCCATTCTCAATTGCTGATGCGGTACATCAAATTGGGTGCAAAATAACAAAAAAATCCACTAACTGACAACTGATTAACCACTATTAACAGCCACCGTTCATCTTTTTTCCATACCTTTGCGCCCGATTAATGTGAGGTAAAAAAATGAGCACTGTCATCTATCCATCGCCAATTTTCGGGCCGATACGCAGCCGGAGGCTCGGCGTGTCGCTCGGCATCAATCTCATGCCGACCGACGGCAAGGTGTGTACTTTTGACTGCATATACTGCGAATGCGGGTTCAATGCCGAGCGGCGGCCCTCGCTTCGCAGGCCCGCACGCGGCGAGGTGGCCCACGCCCTTGAGGAGAAGCTGCGGCAGATGCAGGCCGACGGCCTGCGGCCCGATGTGCTCACATTCGCCGGCAACGGCGAACCTACGCTCCATCCCGATTTCGCAGCCATCATCGGCGATGCCATAGCCCTTCGCGACCGCTATTTCCCCACGGCGCATATCTCGGTGCTCAGCAATGCCACGGCAGCCCACCGCCCCGATGTGCACGCCGCCCTGGAGCGCGTGGACAACAACATCCTGAAGCTCGACACCGTGTCGCCGGCCTACATTACCACCGTAAACCGCCCCTCGGGGCACTACGACGTCGATGCCGTAGTGGAGACTATCCGCTCGTTTGGTGGCCGGGCCGTGGTGCAGACCATATTCATGGAGGGCACGTTCATGGGCAAGGACATCAGCAACACGGGCGATGAGTACATAACGCCGTGGCTCGACAGCATTCGCTACATAGCCCCGCGCGAGGTCATGATATACACCATAGATCGCGAAACGCCCGCGCACGGGCTGCGCAAGGCCTCCCCCGCCACGCTCGATGCCATCCGCGACCGCGTGATGGCGGCCGGGATTCCTTGCACGGCATCCTACTGACCCCGCGCAGCCCCGCCCCGCCACACTCTTCTGCGCGGCGAATGGAGTTTCTGTGGCGTCCGCCGACTTCCTGACGGAGCCGTATGTTCAATTTGCAAAGTGGCTGTATGCAAGCGATTCCGGGCAAATGGAACAGGTGAAACCATAAAAAGTCCGGATGGTAAGGCCGTTGCCTACCATCCGGACTTTCGCGAATATACTTTATGTGCGACTCATTTCTTTCATTACTTTCTCGAAGTAACGCTGCGTGCGCTTCACGCTGTAGTTCATGCCTCCATTCCACGAGCGTATCGCCTTTTCCACATCGTTGGATGGATTGAAGTGAGATTGTATCAAAAGAAACATCTCTTTCGACTTCGAAACGCTGAACCTGTCACTCAGCAGAAACCGCTTGCCGCTCTTCCTGCTCTTGAGAATCCGGTTGCACTCCTTAACCAAGATGGGAGTGATTTGCATTGCGCCGCACGAACTGCCGCTACGCGCGTTTGGATTCCCATTGCTTTCCACCTGAATAATCGCCTCCATCACCGGTTCCCAGTCAAAGCCCGCGCTGGCAGGCTCGTCTTGCGCCAAGGCGCATAAAGGAACTACGAGCAACACTACGGCGACAACAATCTTTTTAATTTTTCTCATTGTCTTATCGTTTATGCGGGGCACACGGCATTCTCGCACGCCATGCTCGCAACAGCGCGGATGCACATGGCAAACCACGCTTGCGCGCCCCTGTTTACAATCCTGATATGTGACTGTCCCACCACGAGACTTGCACGCCACCTGTTGCTTTTTCGGGTGCAAAGGTACGAAAAAAGTTGCGTGGAAGCCAAGTTTTGTTGGAATTTTAACCCAATTTGGGCTTCGACCCTAAACGTGGCCGGGCTTTTGTCAATGCCTCCCATGAGGCGTCTCGCGGCTACGCGCTTGCGTCCGCAACCCGGTGTCGGAGGGCTTGCGGACGAGGTTTTCCATATTGAGACAGGTTTCTTCCGTAATTGGATTTTCCGTTCTTCGTGTTGTATTAAAGAACAAATGGGATGTGAATGATTTGTCGGAAAAGTGCGGACCTTTGCCGCATGGAATTTCATTTGTCGGCATCAAAGGTGGAGATTTCGTGCCAATTTCAACGGAATCGAGCCATGTATGATATGAAGAAAACCAACAGTTAATCATAATGGAGCAAAAGTGGCAAGAAACAAACGTTTCGCGGAAGCTTTCAAACAAGGATTGTTAAAGTGTATTGTGGGTAAGATTTGATTATTGATCGGTTGACGGTGGTAAACGAAAGTCTGTGGTAAGGATGAAAAAAAGCCGGAATGCCAAGTGCCAACTGCATCGTTTTAATGGTTTTGATGTGACCGAAAGTTTATTGTCACGGTAGGAAACGGAGGCCAAACGAAGTCGGCCACGCGATGTATGACGGTAAAGAATGTTTACAAACAATGTGTTCGTATGGCGACGGCAGCCGAATCGCCTTGCGAAACAGGCCGTTTCAGACTGCGAAACGGCCTGTTTCGCAAGGTAAAATGGGGCGTTTCGCAACCTCAAACGGCACGTATTGCAGACGATTTGGAAATCAGACACTTGCAACACGCTCCATACTGCAGTGGCAGGGCGGCGCGCATTGTGAAATATTTTTACAAAATTGCGGATTCCCGCAGAGCGGCAGACATGCAAGGATAAATGGCAACGACAGGCTGTTTGAAGCGTTGCGGACATTCATATAATATTGTTGAACGAGGACTCGCTGTCGCGATGTCTTGTCGCGATGCCGGTTGCTTGTGCCATTGCAGTTTTTGTATGCGTGCAATGCCCGCCTAACGCAGTCTTTCCCATGCGCATTGGAAATCCGCAGTCGCCGTGGAGGGCAATCCGCAGTCGCGCCCCGCTCAAATATCCGGAAGCGGAAAAGACTGTCTGGGGCATGTTCCCTCTCACATCTCAACGCTCACGTTGAGCACGTAGCCGCCGTCTGTGTATGACGGCAGGGCGGTCACCATGGTGCCTTGTTTTCCCTTGTGGCGTGTGAATATGCGCGGATACAGCCAATATGCAAACTTCGTGCTGAGCATTCCGATGGCAGCGCCCGCCACCACATCGTTCACCCAGTGGCGGTTGTTGTATATGCGCAATAGGCCGGTGGCCGTGGCTACGGCATAGCCCGCATAGCCTATCAAAGGCTGTGTGCGCCCATATTCCTGCCACAGAAACTCGGCTCCCATGAAAGCCGTGGCCGTATGGCCCGATGGGAACGAGTTGTGCGCCGAGGTGTCCGGCCGCCGTTCGTTCGCGACAGCCTTTATGCCATTGACGGTGATGCCCATCGTGGCGTATGCTATGGCGAGGATGGCCGTGCGATCCCAAAAGCGATGCTCACCATTGACTCCGCACAGGTTGAGTCCGTAGACGGCCACCATCGGCGCATATTGCATGTAGTCATCCACCTTCACTTTGTGCCGCCCGCCGGCCGAGAGCGCATCCTGCACCCCGTGGCGCAGATCGCTGCCCCAGCCGTCGCCTATCACCAGTGCCGACACGCCCACGGCCACTGCGGGGATTGCCACTTCCAACGGTTTGATTTTGTGCGTGTAGCCACATGCGTACACGCTGTCGCCTGCGCCCCGTGCAGGCACACTTACGACAAGAAAGGCCAATGCCATCGGCACTGCCCTCACAACATTGAGATTGTGTCTCATTTTCTGCGCTTTTTCCTGGCGCAACCATCCAATCGGTGTCTGTGGGTTTTCCGAGTACTTGTGTTCTGGACCTCGCGGGGGAAATGAAAAATGCGCATGCGCACTTATCAAATCCTGAGGTCCTAGGAAAACCCACACATGCCGATAAGTCCGTCTGCGCAAAGCACAGACGCTTACTGACTTATTCTTTCGGCTTGTGTTGAATCGTGAAATTTCCTGGTTTTCAGGATTTACCGAATAAATAGTAAACGCTATGATTTATGTTGTTTATTCTTCGTATGTTTGTCGCTGCGGTCGTTGCTTTATGTTTTTTTGTTGTCGTTGATGTGTCCGCCGGCCTGTCATGCCGTGCCGGAAGCATGGGCGAAAGCTGCAGCAGGACTCGCGGTAATGCTTCCGTGGTGCGGTGTGACCATTGCAAAATTACTTATTATTTTGTATTATGCGGTCTTTTCTTGCGGAAAAGTTCCTTTTGGCCGTGCTGTTTTAAGCGGAAAGGATGGCGCGCAATCACCTCCGCCCCGCCACTATGCGTCTCCGGATGGAGCGACGGCAGACGTGATGCCGGCGTGACTGCTTGACCGGGTGCAGCCCGAAATGCGGGCATGGCTTTTTCTTGTGCAAGCCTAACCGTAGATGGTGGCCACAATCTGCCTTTCGCCGCCGTAGTTGCGGAACTCGCATAGATAGATGCCCTGCCATGTGCCGAGGTTCAGACGGCCGTCGGTGATGGGTATGGTCAGGCTCACTCCGAAGAGGGAACATTTGACATGGGCTGGCATGTCGTCCGGACCCTCCAATGTGTGGTCGTAGTATGGCTCGTTTTCTTTGACGAGGCGGTTCAGCACTCTCTCCATGTCACCGCGCACGTCGGGGTCGGCATTCTCGTTGATGGAGAGCGCGCATGAAGTGTGTTGCACGAAAAGGTTGAGCAGTCCGGCCGCGGGCAGCGGCTTAGGGAGGCGCTCCAAAATCTCACGTGTCACCAAGTGGCATCCTCGCTGCTTGGCCGACAGTCTGAATGTGGTTTGCTGTATCATTGTTAGGTGTCTGTTTTCATGAATGGGCGTCAGCACCGCCATAAGCCATTGCCTCGGAAAGCTCTCCTCCGGGCATACCATGCAACGGAATCGCCGCGCCGGGGAAAGGCAATCGTATGGCACTGCCTGGAGGTGACGCCACCAAAGGCAAAGGCCGCGACCCTGCCCCGGAGGATAGAGTCGCGGCCTTTCCCAATGCATAAAGAGGCTGTGATGCCAGCGTTTGTCAGTTGTAGTGGGTGTCGAGATAGGTCACGTGGGTCACAAGATACTCCTCGACGCCATGCTTGCCGTCGGCTCCGCCGATGCCGCTCTTCTTCACTCCGGCATGGAAGCCCTGCATGGCTTCGAAGTGTTCGCGGTTGATATATGTCTCTCCAAACTCGAGACTGCGCGTTACCTTGGCCGCCGTGTCGATGTCTCTTGTGAACACCGAAGAAGCCAGGCCGTACTCTACGTCGTTGGCCCATGCAATAACTTGGTCTGTGTCTTCAAACTCAACGATGGGCAATACGGGGCCGAATGTCTCCTCATGTATGATGTCCATGTCTTGCGTGCAGTCGTCGAGCAATGTGGCTGCGTAGAAATATCCCTTGTCGCCCACGCGATGGCCGCCGCAAATTATCTTGGCTCCTTGCTTCACGGCATTCTCAACCTTGGCCTCCACGCTCTCAAGGGCGCGCTTCTCGACGAGCGGTCCCATGTCAACGGTGTGGTCTTTGCACGGGTCGCCCACTCTTACTGCCTCAAATTTCTTGCGCAATATCTCGGTGAACTCTTTCTTGATGTCCTTGTGCACATACAGGCGCTCGGCGTTGTTGCATATCTGTCCGTTGTTGCCTATGCGGCTGTCGAGCACCCATTGTGCCGAAGCCTCAAGGTCGGCGTCGGGGAAAACAATGGCCGGAGCCTTGCCGCCCAACTCAAGCGACACTTTCGTTATGTTTGCTGCAGCGGCTCTCATGATGCTTTCGCCGGCTCCCACGCTGCCCGTGACGCTCACGATGTCAACTTTCGGGCTGCCGGCCATCTCGTTGCCTATCACGCTGCCTCGTCCTGTAACAATGTTGATTACGCCATTGGGAAGCCCAGATTCTGCCACCACATGGGCAAATTCGGTGCAGTTTTCCGGCGTTATCTGCGATGGCTTTATCACTATCGTGCATCCGGCGATGAGCGCCGCCCCCGCTTTCCGGGCGATGAGGAAGAACGGGAAGTTCCATGGCAGGATGCCGGCCACCACGCCTATGGGGCGCTTCGTGAGCATTATTGTCTCGCCTCGGCGGTCGCTCGGTATTATTTCACCCTCGATGTGGCGTGCAAACGATGCCATATAGTCGAAGTAGTCGGCCGTGACGTTGACCTCCGTCGTGGCCCAGTTCAATGTCTTTCCCTGCTCACGCATGATAATGTCTATAAAATCATCCTTGCGCTTGCGTATGCCGTCAGCCATCTTGTGCAGGTAGGCGGCGCGCTCGATGGCCGGCATTGCCGCCCACTCTTTCTTGGCTGCGCGGGCCGCATCGAGTGCCTTGTTCACATCCTCCACCGTTCCGTCCGGCTGTCGGCTTATCACCTCCTCGGTCGAAGGGTTCAACACGTCTATCCATTTTCCGGAACTGCTTTCAACGAACTCGCCGTTGATGTACATTTTGAGATTCTTCATGCAAACTCTGTTTTAGGTAGTTACTGTTAGTTATGTCTGATATTCCGACAGCAAAAATAATAATAAAAAGCGAGGGTGGCATCGCCATCCCCGCTTTTTATGATAATTTCACCTCTCGCTTTGCTTCCTTATGCTGTTTTTAAGTTTGTGAAGTCTGCCTCTGCGGCTATGGCTTGCCGCGTGTCCGGCGCCATCCGCCATGTCAGCACTTATGCGTCATGATGTCCAGCACCATGTCATCAGTGGCGCGCATGGCTTCCGCCCCGATGGATGTAAGGTTGTGGATGCTTTGGTCCACGTCGTTGTCTATTATTCCCTCGGCGCTGGAAACGCACTTGCCCTCCATGGACAGCAATGCGGATAGTATGGCCGTTGACACTCCCGATGATATTTTCAGCGCGCAGCTGGGCTTAGCCCCATCGCAAATCATGCCCGTAAGGTTGGCTATCATGTTCTTCACCGAGTGGCACACATGGGCGTAGTCGCCGCCCATGAGGTAGGTGATGCCGCAGCTGCTGCCTATCGAGGCCACCACGCAGCCACACAGTGCCGACAGTTTTCCAAGGCTTTGCTTGATGTAGATGGCCGTAAGGTGGCTCAGGGTGAGGGCGCGCACCAGTTCCTCTTCGGTGTTCTCGTTCTCCGTTGCATACACGGCCACGGGATTGGTGGCGCAGATTCCCTGGTTGCCGCTGCCGCTGTTGCTCATCACCGGAATCATGGCTCCGCCCATGCGAGCGTCACATGCCGATGCCGTGCGCGATATTATCTTAGAGAAAATGCTCTTTCCAAAGATGCCTTGGCTGAGCGGGCGGTCGATGGTCTTGCCGAGATTGTGCCCGTAGTTGCCTTTCAGGGCTTCGGCGGCGGCACGCATGTTGTAGTCTTTTGTGGCGGTTATGAAGTTTATTTCCTGCAGGGGCGCCGTCGTGGCGAAATCGTAGACCATGCGCAAGTTGAGCTTTATGTCGCCATCTTCGCCTCCGCTCGTGGAGTTGTGCTGCTTGTCAAGCAGCACGTTGTCGCCCGCCGAGACGTACACGAAGCCTGTATGGCTGCCGGCGATTACGGCCTTTGCCACGTTGTCTCCGGCGCGGCACACCACCTCTATATATAGTTTTTCACTTATTCCATCCTTGAGCTTTATGTCGATGCGCTTCTCTGCTATGTATTGTTTGCCCTCTTCAAGAGCCTCGGGCGTGAGGTCTTTGAGCACCTCCAGCTGATAGTCCGACCGTCCTGTCAGCGCGCCGAGGGCAATGGCTATGGGCAGTCCTATCATGCCTGTGCCGGGAATGCCCACTCCCATGGCGTTTTTCAGGATGTTGGCACTGAGGTATGCGCTTATGGAGTCGGGGCGAAGCCCCAATGTTTCGGCTGCCTTGGCCGTGCACAGGGCTACCGCCATGGGCTCGGTGCAGCCTATGGCCGGCACAACCTCTTTGTGAATCAGGCTTATTATCCTGTCCCTTGTTTCCTTGTCTTGCATGATTTTCTGCTTATATGGTTCCGCTTGGTGTCGCCGGCCGCTTGAAGAGGCGGCATGTCTCTCGCCGTCTGTTACATGCGGACGGCCATGCTGCCCATTGTCTTCGGCTTTCCTGTCCCCGCGCTTTCCCTCATTTGTTCTTTACGCCTTTCGTCTTTCACCTCTTTGCGTAGTTGTCGAGGCCTTTCCGGAGGAAATCTACGTATTCCTGTATGTCCTCGTCGTAGGAGCGGCTGCCGTTGAGCGGCTTGCCGTCATTGTCGAGCAGCACGTAGAATGGCTGCGTATTGGCACCCACCTTGGTGCGTTGCAGGTAGCTCCACTTGTCGCCCACGGTGCGCAGCGTGCGCTTCTGTCCGTTCTCCTCCACTTGGATAGGCTCTGCCAGCGGCGTCTTGTCATCCACGTACAGGGAAATCAGCACGTAATCCTTGGTGAGCATGTCCGCCACTTTCGGGTCGGTCCATACGGCAGCCTCCATCTTTCGGCAGTTCACGCAGCCGAAGCCGGTGAAGTCTACCATGACGGGCTTGCCCTCGGCGCGTGCCGCCGCCATGCCAAGGTCATAGTCGGTGTATTTCGCCTCCACCGACTTCTCGTGCATGTTGAAGTCTTGCGTGTTCATGGGCGGCGCGAAAGCGCTGATGGCTTTGAGCGGCGCGCCCCACAATCCCGGCACCATGTAGATGGCGAAAGCCAGCGACAACATGGCCAGGAAGAACTGTGGCACATTGGTGCGGCGTTCGGGTTCGTCGTGGGGAAACTTGAGCCACCCGAGCAGATAGACGCCCATGAGGCCGAAAATTACAATCCACAACGCCACGAACACCTCGCGGTCGAGTATGTGCCAGCCGTAGGCAAGGTCGGCCACGGACAGGAATTTAAGCGCAAAGGCAAGCTCAATGAAGCCCAGCACCACCTTTACCACATTCATCCATCCGCCCGACTTGGGAGCCGACTTCAGCAGACTGGGGAACATGGCGAACAGCGTGAACGGTATGGCCAGAGCTATGGCGAAGCCGAGCATTCCCAGCGTGGGGCCCACTATGCTGCCTTGCGTCGATACGGCTACGAGCAGGAAGCCGATGATGGGGCCTGTGCATGAGAACGACACGAGCGTGAGCGTGAACGCCATGAGGAAGATGCTGAGCATGCCGCTGGTGTTTTCCGACTTTTGGTCTATCTTGTTGCTCCACGATGATGGCAGCGTTATCTCGAAAGCCCCGAAAAACGACGCTGCGAACACCACGAGCAGCAGACAGAAGAAGATGTTGAACACCGCGTTGGTCGACAGCGCGTTGAGTGCGCTTGCGCCGAAGAGCAGCGTGACCACAAGCCCGAGCAGCACGTAGATCACCACGATCGACACGCCGTAGGTTATGGCCTCACGGACAGCCTTGCCGCGGTCCTTGTTGCGCTTCAGGAAGAAGCTCACGGTCATGGGGATGATGGGCCACACGCATGGGGTGAGCAGCGCGAGGAATCCGCCTACAAGTCCGGCTATGAAGATGTAAAGCAGCGAGTTGTTTTGCGTGCTTTCGCCGAATGCGTCAAGTTCGTCTGTAACCGGAGCCCACAGGTCGTTGTCACTCTCGGCCACAGTGATTGCGGCTGTGGCACTGTCGCTCGTGGCCGTGTCGGCGGGCGCAACAGCCTCTGCTGCCTTGTCGGCAGGCTTTCCGTTGGTGGCTTGTGCGTCGGCTTTCTGCACCGAGGCGGTGGAAACCGCGGGCGACGTGCCTTTCTGCACCAGTGCCGCCTGCGACGGCGGCAGGCACATCTCATCGTTGCACGCCCCGTATTCCAAGTAGCAGTCTATGTCGTATTCGGCCTTTGTGAAGCGTATCTTCTGCACGAAAGATGCCTTGCTCTCGAAGAAGCGCAGTTCCATGCCAAACATCTCGTCGAATTGCTTCACCTCATTGCCCCTTGGCTGCAGCTTGCCCACAGCCTCGGCTCCCTCCATCTTGTTGACGTTGAAAGTGGCCGATATGGGGCCGTCGCTGCCCAACTCGGTGGAATAAAGATGCCATCCCTCGTCTATCGTTGCGGAAAACACTATTTCGGCTTCGTCGCCCTTTAGCATTTTCAGCTCCGATGTGAAGTGTACCGGGTCTACCATCTGTGCCGTCATGGCCGTGGCCAGGCACAGCATGGCAATGAGTGATAAAATCTTCTTCATTGGTTTTTATTGATTTTGACGCTACAAAATTAATAAAAACCTTTCGATTTATCGCGTTTGCGTGATATTTATTATATTTTTGCACTTCAGCCGGCTGTTGCGGGCTGCGCCGGTTTGTGGACAGGCCGGTGTGGATTTGCGTTCCCAGTGCGCGTCAGAGGTTTATTTCGAGTTCCACGGGGCAATGGTCGCTGCCCATGATGTCGGTGTGAATCCTGGCGTCGGCGATGCTGTCGTTGAGCCGCTGCGACGTGACAAAATAGTCGATGCGCCAGCCCGCGTTCTTTTCGCGTGCCTTGAAGCGGTACGACCACCACGAATATGTCACCTCCATGGGATGAAGCAGCCTGAAAGTGTCGGTGAAGCCGGCATCCAAGAGAGCCGAGAACTTGTTGCGTTCCTCATCGGTGAAGCCCGCGTTGCGGCGGTTACTCTTAGGGTTCTTCAGGTCTATTTCCTCGTGGGCCACGTTCATGTCGCCGCACGCGATGACGGGCTTTGCGGCGTCGAGCCGCTTCAGGTAAGCCCTGAAGTCGTCTTCCCAGCGCATTCGGTAGTCTATGCGTCGCAGGCCGTCCTGCGAGTTTGGGGTGTAGACATTCACGAGATAGAAGCCGGGCATCTCCACCGTTATCACGCGCCCCTCGTGGTCGTGCTCGTCAATGCCCATGCCGTAGGCCACGCCCAGAGGCTTGTGGCGCGTGAATACGGCAGTGCCGGAATAGCCTTTTTTGTCGGCATAGTTCCAGTAGGAGTGGTAGCCATCGAACGAAATGTCGAGTTGCCCCTCTTGCATCTTGGTCTCTTGCAGGCAGAAGAAGTCGGCGTCAAGCTGTTTGAAAACCTCGCTGAAGCCCTTGGCCTCGCAGGCCCGCAGTCCGTTTACGTTCCATGAAATCAGTCTCATCGTGGAGTCGCTGTTTGTTGTTTGCTGTTCTGTCGTGGCTGCGCGGACGTGTGGCCGGATGGATTGCTCCGTGGCCCCGCCGCGGCTTGCCTTTTGCAAAGGTAATGCAAAAAAACGAGACTGCGGCAGCAGGCCGTCAATATTATATCCTTTTCCTCTCCGCCCTAAAACAGGTAATCTGCCGAGACACTGAATGTCTTGTCCTTGGGCGACATTGCATTCTACAGCCCTTTCGTGGGCTTCACAAAGCTCATTTCATAGCCTGCGATTATCTGGATGTTTCCATTCACTTCGAAGCCGGCCTTTGCGCCTGCGCCGAAGTCAAAACGCTTGTATGTGCCATTCTTGAACAGGTTTCCGGCATACATGTTCTCTATTTCGTCATCGTCAGACGATTTGCTTGTCCAGTCAAACCTGCTCTTTCCGGAAAGCCCGACGGGCCACATAAGGGTCGATTCCGGCAAGGAGCTTCACCCTGTCGTTCACGGCGTACTTGTATCCAATGTGTATCGGCATTTCCAAATAGTACAGCCGGCCCTTCCATTTTATGTTTTCGCTGTCGCTGCCTGTGTGATATAGTAAGTCGTCACACCATCCCTTGGCGGAAATCATAAGCCCGAGAAAAACCGACATGAATCTCTACGGTTCTCCCGATGGACTGTTTTGCCTTGTGGCTTCCTTTTGCGGCTTAAGAAATTTTGTAAAGATATTTCGCCATGCGCGCCGCCCTGCCGCCGCATTTCGTAGAGTGTCGTAAGTGTTTGACTTTCATGCGGTTTGCAAAGTGTGCCGTTTTGTGCCGTGAAACGGCTCGTTTGAGAGGGTGAAACAGGCCGTTTCAGACTGCAAAACGGCCTGTTTCGCAAGGCAGTTCAGCAGCAGTCGCTCCGCGCCCCCTTTGTCTGTAAACATTCTTTACCGCCCCACGCCATGCGGACGCCGCCGGCCGCCGTCAGCGTCGCTCCGGGGCGGGCGGCTCTTTTGCGGCATCCTGCAGCCGCCATGGGCGGATTGCGGGCTGTCGTCAGGCAGCTTGCGGCGGCGGTTTCGGGGGAGCGTGAGCGGCGCGCGTCGCAAGGTGTTGACACACAAGGCATTGAACTTTTGTCTCTCCTCGGTGGTGAAACTCTGGTGGCCGGATGCGCAGGCTCGGCTTCCCGCTCTTCCGCGCTCGCCCGCTTTTTGCGCATGGAGAGCCTAAAAACATCGAAACATTTTGGAGTTGGCGGTAAAAAGTTGTACCTTTGTGGGCAGATAACCTTATGGCCGCGGGCGGCTTGCGCAATGGTTGCCATGCGCCGGGGAGATGAAACCGTTTGGCATCGGCGTCTTCCCGTGCCGCCGGGAGATAAGGCACACATTTATTATTTAATATAGAGGCATGATATTTTTTTTCAGAACTCCGCAACAAAGCGTGATTGCAACAGAGGCTGACCACCGTTTGGGTCAAGACGAAATCAATAAACTGTGTTGGCTTTACGGCGATGCCACCCTCGAGGACGGCGAAAGGGTGGGGGGCTTCTTCATCGGGCCGCGCCGTGAGATGGTCACCCCGTGGAGCACCAACGCCGTGGAGATAACCCAGAACATGAACCTCTGCGGCATCTCGCGCATAGAGGAGTATTTCCCGGCGGCGTCAGAGGATGCCGACCACGACCCGATGTTGCAGCGGATGTATGACGGACTGGACCAGACGGTGTTCACCGTCAACCGCGAGCCGGAACAGATAAGGAGCGTGGAAAACCTCGAAGAGTATAACGAACAGGAGGGATTGGCGCTTTCGGCGGAGGAGATAGAGTATCTGCACGCCATCGAGGGGCAACTCGGGCGTCCGCTGACGGATTCCGAGGTGTTCGGCTTTGCCCAAATCAACTCCGAACACTGCCGCCACAAGATATTCGGAGGCACGTTCATAATCGACGGCAAGGAGATGGAGTCGAGCCTTTTCGCCCTCATCAAGAGGACTACACAGGAGAACCCCAACAAGATACTGTCGGCTTACAAGGACAACGTGGCTTTTGCCCGCGGCCCGGTGGTGGAGCAGTTTGCCCCGCGCGACCAGTCGACGAGTGACTATTTCGCGATAAAAGACATAGATAGCGTAATCTCGCTGAAGGCCGAGACGCACAACTTCCCCACCACGGTGGAGCCGTTCAATGGCGCTGCCACGGGCACTGGCGGCGAAATACGCGACCGCATGGCGGGCGGCACGGGCTCGTGGCCCATTGCCGGCACGGCAGTCTACATGACCGCCTACCCGCGCCTGGCCTGCGACGAGGTGGCCGGCGATGCCGCTGACGGCGGATGCGCCGGCAAGGAGCTGCGCGACTGGGAGGCTATCCTGCCCGTGCGCAAGTGGCTTTACCAGACTCCCGAGCAGATATTGATAAAGGCCTCCAACGGCGCGAGCGACTTCGGCAACAAGTTTGGCCAGCCGCTCATCTGCGGTAGCGTGCTCACGTTTGAGCACAAGGAGGGCGAGGAGCGTTACGCCTACGACAAGGTGATAATGCTGGCCGGCGGCGTGGGCTACGGCACGCGGCGCGACAGCCTCAAGAAAGAGCCGCAGAAAGGCGACAAGATAGTAGTGGTAGGCGGCGACAATTACCGCATAGGCCTCGGTGGCGGGTCCGTGTCGTCGGTCGACACGGGGCGTTACAGCAGCGGAATCGAGCTGAATGCCGTGCAGCGCGCCAACCCCGAGATGCAAAAGCGCGCCTATAATCTTGTGCGCGCCCTGTGCGAGGAAGATGTCAACCCTGTGGTAAGCATCCACGACCATGGCTCGGCAGGCCACCTCAACTGCCTCTCCGAGTTGGTGGAGGAGTGTGGCGGCAGCATCGACATGACCAAACTGCCCATCGGCGACAAGACGTTGAGTGCCAAGGAGATAATAGCCAACGAGAGCCAAGAGCGCATGGGCTTGCTCATCGATGGCAAACACATTGAGCATGTGCGCCGTATCGCCGAGCGTGAGCGCGCTTCCATGTATGTGGTGGGCGAGACCACGGGCGATGCCCACTTCTCTTTCGTGCAGGGCGATGGCGTGAAACCTTTCGACCTCGACGTGGCTCAGATGTTCGGCCACTCGCCAAAGACGGTCATGGTCGACGAGACCGTCGAGCGACATTACGCCGATGCTGACTATCCCCGTGCGGGTGTCAGCGGCCGGCAGATTGACGAATACCTCGCAAGGGTGCTGCAATTGGAGGCCGTGGCCTGCAAAGACTGGCTCACGAACAAGGTGGATCGCTCGGTGACGGGCAAGGTGGCGCGGCAGCAATGCGTGGGCGAGCTGCAACTGCCGCTCAGCGATTGCGGAGTGGTGGCTCTTGACTACCGGGGCCGCCGGGGCATAGCCACGGCCATAGGGCACGCCCCGCAGGCCGGGCTGGCGTCGCCATCGGCGGGGAGTGTGCTCTCCGTTGCCGAGGCTCTAACCAACATCGTGTGGGCGCCGTTGGCCGACGGTCTGGCCGGCGTAAGCCTCTCTGCCAACTGGATGTGGCCTTGCCGTTCGCAGAAAGGCGAGGACGCACGCCTCTATGCGGCCGTGGAGGCTCTGTCAGACTTCTGCTGCGCCATCCACGTGAACGTGCCTACGGGCAAGGACTCGCTGTCCATGAGCCAGCAATATCCTGACGGCACCAAGGTGATAGCGCCGGGCACGGTGATTGTGTCGGCGGGAAGCGAGGTCAGCGATGTGCGCAAGGTGGTGTCGCCGGTGCTCGTCAACGACAAGCGCGCGTCGCTATACCATATCGATTTCACATTCGACAGGCATCGGCTGGGCGGCAGCGCATTTGCGCAGACCCTCGGCCGCGTGGGCGATGATGTGCCCACGGTTGTCAATCCCGATTACTTCTGCGATGCGTTTGAAGCAGTGCAGGAGCTGATACGCCGCGGATGGGTGATGGCCGGCCACGACATTTCGGCGGGTGGGCTTGTCACCACGCTTCTCGAGATGTGCTTCGCCAACACCGTTGGCGGCATGCATATCAACCTGCACGACCTGTGTGCCGATGGCGATGTGGTGAAGACGCTCTTCGCCGAGAATCCCGGCGTGGTCATTGAAGTGTCTGACGACTATAAGTTTGAATTCCGCGACTTCATGGAAGACATCGGGGTGGGCTACGCCAAGATAGGCTACCCCGTGGAGACAGGGCGCAAGCTGACCGTGGTGTGCGACGACTTTGAGCATGATTTCGACATAGACGCGCTACGTGACGTGTGGTATCGCACTTCATATTTGCTCGACCGCGACCAGAGCATGAACGGATGCGCGGCCATGCGCTGCCGCGACTACAAGCGGCAACCGCTGCAGATGCGCTTCAACCGCGGCTTCACGGGACTTATGTCCACCTACGGCATAAACCCCGATCGCCGCAAACCGAGCGGCGTCAGGGCCGCCATCATACGCGAGAAAGGCACTAATGGCGAGCGCGAGATGGCCTATTCGCTCTACCTTGCGGGCTTCGATGTCAAGGATGTGATGATGACTGACCTCATCAGCGGGCGCGAAACGCTCGACGACATAAACATGATAGTGTTCTGTGGCGGGTTCTCAAACAGCGATGTTCTCGGCTCTGCCAAGGGGTGGGCCGGGGCGTTCCTCTTCAACCCCAAGGCCAAGGAAGCCCTCGACAGGTTCTATTCCCGCAACGACACCCTGTCGCTCGGCGTGTGCAACGGATGCCAGCTGATGATGGAGCTGGGGCTTGTGACGCCCGGTGACGATAAGAAAGGCCGTATGCTTCACAACGACTCCCGTAAGTTTGAGTCTGCTTTCCTTGGCGTGGATGTGCCGAAAAACGAAAGCGTCATGCTCGGTTCGCTCAGTGGTGCGCGGCTCGGCATCTGGGTGGCTCATGGCGAAGGCAAGTTCTCGCTGCCCTATCCCGAGAGCCATTACAACGTGGTGCTCAAGTATGCTTATCCGGATTATCCGGGCAATCCCAACGGGTCTGACTACGGAGTGGCCGGCATAGCCTCGGCGGATGGCCGCCACTTGGCCATGATGCCGCACATGGAGCGCGCCTGTTTCCCGTGGCAGAACGCTTACTATCCGCTGAACCGCCTTTCGCGCGACGAGGTGACGCCGTGGATGGAGGCTTTCGTGAACGCCCGCAAGTGGGTGGAGGCTCACATGAAGTGATGCGGCGGCCACGCTCGGCGCAGCCTTTCAGTGGTGCATGGGCGCGTGGCAGCCTTCATCGGCTGCCACGCGCTGCCGCAGGCGGGCTGTGGTGTCGCGGCTAAGCAAATAGAAAGACAATCAAATGGCCAACATCTATATTGAGAGTTTTGCCACGTTCTTCCGCATCGGTATGTTTACCCTGGGCGGAGGCTATGCCATGATACCGCTGATACAGCGTGAAGTGGTGGATCGCCATGGCTGGGTGACAAAGGAAGAGCTGCTCGACCTGATAGCCGTATCGCAGAGCTGCCCGGGCGTGTTCGCCATAAACCTGAGCACGTTCATAGGCTACAAGCTCCGCAAGACGCGCGGCGCGCTGTGCACGTCGATAGGCACGGCCATGCCGTCGTTTCTGTGCATACTGCTCATAGCCATGTTTTTTCATCAGTTTGACGACAATCCTGTGGTGGCGGCGCTGTTCCGTGGCATACGTCCGGCTGTGGTGGCGCTCATCGCCGTGCCCACTTTCGACTTGGCGCGGAACGCGAAAATCGGCTGGTCCAACTGCTGGATACCCATCGCCGGGGCTATGGCCATCTGGGCGTTCGGCGTGTCTCCCATACTCATAATCCTCATCGCCGGCATTGGCGGCTATGTTTACGGAAAGTATATCAAACCCACTGAGCCATGATTTTCGTCAATCTGTTTGTCACGTTTTTCTTTATCGGTCTCTTCGGCTTTGGCGGAGGCTATGGCATGTTGTCACTGATACAGGGCGAGGTGGTGCATCATTGGCACTGGATGACCACGAATGAGTTTACCGACGTGGTGGCCATAAGTCAAGTGACCCCCGGCCCCATAGGCATCAACAGTGCCACTTATTGCGGTTTCACCGCCGTCCACAATGCCGGTTACGGCTATGCCATGTCGATACTGGGTAGTGCTTTGTCAACGTTTGCGCTCATGTTGCCGTCCATAGTGCTCATGATACTGATTAGCCGCATGTTCATGAAGTATGTGGACTCAGCCCCTGTACAGTCCGTGCTCGCGGGTTTGCGCCCTGCGGTGGTGGGCTTGCTCGGCGCGGCCACGCTGCTGCTGATGACCGAGGAAAACTTCTCCACGCCCGCCACTGACCCGTGGCATTTCTGGGTGAGCGTGTTTCTCTTTGTGGCCACGTTCATAGGCACCAAGATATTGCGTATAAATCCCATACGTATGATAGTCTACAGTGCCTTTGCCGGCCTTGTGTTGTTGTACTGACAGGCGTGTTTCAACAGGCCGAGTGGATTCAGACATATGAGTTTTTATGAGATTTTCATTGATTTTGATGCTTGCGATGGGGGCTGCGGTGGCCTTGGCGCAAGAGAGAATGAGGCATCCGAGACGCACGTTCACCACAGACACGCTGATGGTTCACGACCCCGTGATGGCTGTGGAGGATGGCGTATTCCATGTGTTCAGCACCGGCAACGGACTGCAACACGCCACCTCGACCGACCGCCGCGTGTGGACAGTGCACGCCGAGCCTGTGTTCGACAGTCTGCCACAGTGGACGCGCGACTCCGTGCCCGACTTCCGGTCGCATGTGTGGGCTCCCGATGTGCTACGTTACGGCGGGCGGTGGTGGCTGGCATATAGCTGCTCCACCTTTGGGAAGAACACATCGGCCATCGGCCTTGCATCGTCGGAGACGCTTGCCGTTGGCGCGGAATGGCGCGATGAGGGAGCTATCGTATGCTCGCGCGAGGGACGCGACAACTGGAACGCCATCGACCCGGCTTTCATCATCGATGGCGACAGCGTTCCGTGGCTGGCTTTCGGCTCGTTCTGGGACGGCATACAAATCGTCAGACTTGACACTACGCTGCATGTTGCCGACGCAGCATCCATGCGCACCATAGCCCGTCGGCGTACCGATGGAAGGGCGAACCCCATTGAGGCACCATTTATCTTCCGCCGCGGTGGTTACTATTATCTTTTCGTGTCGTGGGATTACTGCTGCCGTGGCATGGAGAGCACTTACTGTGTGGCCGTGGGGAGGAGCGCGTCAGTGGCCGGGCCGTATCTTGACCGTGCCGGGCGCGACATGGCTGAGGGCGGCGGCACGCTGGTGATTGAAGGCGACAAACGACAGTTTGAGGCAGCAGGCCACAGCGCGGCCTATGCCATTGACGGCCAGGACATATTTATCTGCCATGGCTATAGCATACAGCACGGAGGCCGTTCGGTACTTATCCAATGCCCGATAGAGTGGACTGACGATGGCTGGCCGGAGCTTAGATAGGCCGGATGGAGGCACACGCCGCGCGTGTCGTGCCGTGCCTCGGCTCCGGCCGATCCGGTTTCGTTTGCCGTTTTATTCTATTTCTTCCACGTAGCAGCTGTCATTGTCAAGCACGAGGTGCGATTTCTCCATTGTCAGGAAAGCTCCTTTTATGCCGT
>CAZKMT010000018.1:0-39324 GCA_964554115.1 uncultured Prevotella sp. | reverse complement strand
CTTTTAGGGTTCGCTTCAGCCTTGCGTCGGGCCGGGCAACAGAGCCGGAGTTTAAATGCCTGCCGAAGTTAAACGCTTCCTTACCACGGCGGGATTGCCTGCCGCCATGCAGTCGTCGGGGATGTCGCGCACCACCACCGAACCGGCGGCTATTATGCAACGGCTGCCTATCGTGACACCCGGACAAACGACAACGCCGCCACACAGCCACGTGTCATCACCTATTGTTATGGGGAGAGCCGTCTCCTTGGGCTGGCGTCGCTCCATGTAGTCAACAGGGTGATGCGGCGTGTACAACTGGCATTTAGGGCCTATCTTCACGTTGTTGCCGATACGGATATGTCCGCCGTCGAGCATCACGCAGTCGCAATTAACGAACACGTTCTCTCCAATGATTATGCCGTGGCCGTGGTCGCAATGGAATGGCGGGCATACAGCCGATGACTTCGGGATGCCGGGTATCAACGCCTCTATCACAGCGCGGTAGTCTTCATCATCCAAAGACATCATCTGCAAGCGTCGGCACAGCTCCTTGGCACGCAACAGGCTTTCCGCTATCTCGCCGCTGTCAAAATAATACAGCTCTTCGCTGCGCATCTTTTCAAATTCGGTCTTCATGATGGGCGCGTGAGTTTTGTTGTCATTGAGGCCGCCTATGCTCCAATTGCGGTCAGTAATGGGCTCATTTATCGCCGGACACCGCGGCAGCCACGACCTTGGCTATCTCTGCCGCGCCCTTGGCCGTCGGGTGGATGCCGTCACGCTGCATCATGTCTGACTTGGGGTCGATAAGCGGATGGAGGTCGATTACCTGCAATTTGTTCTTCTTTGCCACCTCGGCTATGGCAGGTATGATGTCTGCCACCACGATGGAATCGCGTATGATGCCGTCGTGGTCACTGCGCGGCGGCACGTCTGACTTCACGGGATTGCACAGATATATGGTGGGATTTGACGGGAGTGCCTTCAGCTCATCCACCATCTGCTGCAAATCGGCGGCAAACTCGCCGGAATATTTATCCCAATTGCGCGCCTTGCTGTCGTTAGTGCCGAGCTTTATCACCACAATGTCGGGACAGAAAGCCTTGGCTTCCGCCCATGCATTCTCACGCATGTAAGGACGGTCGCCATGGTTGAGCAGCGTGCGACCGCCAACACCGAAATTACGCACGCAATAACCGTCGCCCAACAGCTTCTGCAACTGTGCGGGATAGCTCCGAACATCAACCATGTCGATGCCCGAACCATGGGTTATGCTGTTGCCCACGCAGGCCACACGGCGAGCGTCGGGAGCGGGAGGCGTTATGCCCTTGAGCCACGCATCAAGCTCGCCGAGCATTTCCTCGTGGTAGGCAAACGACGTGCGGAAGCCGAAGCCGTGGCCTCCGGATGGGTAGATGAACATTGCGGCGGGCACTCCGGCCTTGCGGAGCGCGGTGTAATAAGGGAGCCCGTTGGTGAGCGGGGGCACGGCACTGTCGTCGCCCGTCATAATGATGAGGGCGGGAGGGGTGACATGGCTGCGCACCTGCTTGTCATTGGAGAACTCATTTACTGTCTTCTCGTCGCTCCGGCTCTCTCCGAGGAAGTTTACGACCGAGCCTTTATGGGTGAGCCGCTCATCCATGGAGATGACCGGATAGAAGAGTATCTGGAAATCCGGACGCGCCTCTATCGGAGCGTGTGTGGCAGTAGTCGAGGCGAGGTGGCCTCCGGCAGAAAACCCCATTATCCCCACGTCATACGGGTTTACGCCCCATGCGGCAGCACTGTCGCGCACGGTGCGGATGGCATTCTGCGCATCGTCAATGGGCAACGAGCGGTCGCCGCCCGGCATACGGTATTTGAGCACGCAAAAAGCAATGCCGCGACTGTTGAAATACTCAGCCCAATCCGTGCCCTCATTTTCCATGGACAAGTGGGAATAGCCACCGCCGGGGCAGTCAACTATGGCTCGTCCCGTAGGATTTTCGGGCAGGAACACCTGCATGTTTGCATCGCCATCGGGCGTAAGGTTAACGGTCAGTCGGCGAGCCGTCTGTGCCTGCGCCAGCATTCCTGCCAGTACAAAGGCGCACATCAACAAAGGTTTCTTCATCATTCTATATCATGTTTTTAGTCTTCCGCATCCGCAAATCGACGCAATAAATTCAAAAGGAAGCATTCTTCCACACAGATGGCGTCGCCATCATCTGCATGCAAATATAAGAACAAAAAGTTCAAACGACTGTAACTTAACCACATTTAACACAACTCGCGTGTGGTCTTTAAATCAAGCGCGCCCGCGACAAATGGCCGCAAGGCCATGCACGGAACATGGCGGACAGGCTTCATCGATGGCGGAAAACAGGAGGAGAACAAACCGGGAAATCCGAAAAACGGCAATAACGGCGAATTGCCTGCCACCCCAAGATGTTCCAACCCGCATTGCCGGAGGGAAGAAAAACAAAAGAGTGGTGCGCCGCTGCAACGGCGCACCACTCACCTTATGACATAGCGCAAGAATCAAATTGCACTGCCCTACTGCAAAGGCAAATACCAGTTATCCTCCACTGTAAGGTCTACGACTGCATTCTTGTGCTCCATCTTGCGCGCAAACCACTTGCCGCCAAAATTGTCGCCATAGAGTCCATCCGCATTTTTCCGGCGAGCCAAGCGCGTAAGGTCAGAGAAGCGCGAGCCCTCAAAAGCCAGCTCCATGGCATACTCATCGCATATCAAGTCTTCCACGGCATTGATGGTATCCGCTTTCGTCGTTCCAACCTCAACGCCAAAATCCCTCTGAATCTGCGCCATCTTGTTGCCCACGATGGAGTCCATCTGGTAAGGCGAGTAAACGCCGGAGATGGCTGTGCTCGTGGAAGAGGAATAGGTGGCTGTGCCATAAGAATGGATGCCCACATTATTGGAATAATAAGACGAGTTGGCGTTGGAAGCTGAACAGATAGGCAAGGTAGTGGTAAGGAACGTTTCCGTCTCTGATGCGAGATACAAATTGTTACCTATCAACGAGTTGTTGAGACCATCCTTCAGGATTGCGAACGCAGCGTCGGGGTAACCAGCACGATTGAGAGCCTCGGCAAGACGCAACCATATAGTGCTCACGCGATACAAAGGAATGGTGGCTTCATTGAATTTCCTCATGTAGTTTCGCTCGTCACTGGTTCCGAATGTCCTCCTCACGTAAGACGAATAACTGCGCGCATCCCTGCCACGGAAGTAGTTAATCTCGCTGCGGCTGCCCGACGTAACGCTCGACACGTAGTAAATGTCGGCACTATCGGCCAAAGCATCAAACTCTGATGACGCCTCAAGCTGGAAAGTGGCTGAATACACACTGTCGTCGTTGGCAGTATAGTAATCGAAACCCCACAGCGACGGCAATGTGGTGGTGGTGCCGTTCATGTAGTTCTGCGCAAACGGTATCTGCGATACTATCTGAGAAGAAGTAACGGAAAACGAATTACTCCAAGTGCTGCCATAGCTCGAATTTACCACATCCCACGACATATCCGACGGTCGCGAATATCCTCCGTAGTTGAACAAATCGGAAAACGATGGAGACATGGCCGTAGCATACATGGTCGAGGCATTATTGTTTATATAGGTGTAATAATGCGTCGCAGCCTGAAGGTATTCGCCCATCTCAAGATACAAATCACCAAGGATGATATCGACCGGGATGAAGCACGTAGAAGAGGCCACGCTCGTTCCACCGGTGTAGCTATTGTTACCCGAACCACGGCTGATTGAGCCATAGCTGGGCACACTGTAGCCCGTATATTGCGCAAGGTCATCCACGAGGTATTGAGCAATCTCCTTTATTCCGAGTTCAGGAGAGGCGTCATTCTCAATCTCACTGATTGAGGTGAGCGAATGGGTGACATACTTGACCTTGCCATACTGGCGCACAGCCTGCAGGTAAGCCCACGCGCGGAATGTCTTCATGGCCACATACTCGTTCATCACCAAGTTTGTGCTGGCATCGGAAAGAGTGGTGTCGCGATGCTCAAGATAGTAATTCACGTTGTTTATGACCCGATAGTAAACATAGGCACTGTCGTAGGCATTAGATGTATCTGCCGAATAGTTGGCCAGTTCTTGCAAGTTGACATCGGCCTGTGACGTGGTGGACACCAAGTCGCCGCGCAACTCGTTTTGCAGCACATACATGTCGCCCAATTGCTGCATGGCCGCCATGATTCCAAAGGTATAGAACACGGAGTCTGTCTTGTTTCCCATATCCGGTTCAAACAACTCGCTCGTACTATCAACCTCAAGCATGTCGCTGCACGAAGACAGGCCAAGGGCAAACAAACCAGCTATAATATATGTTGATTTCTTCATTGTAGTTATTGTTTAGAGATTTATCTTTACACCGAATGTGAAAGCGCGGCTTTGGGCAAGGAGGCCGGCATCGATACCCTGGTAATAGACTGAATTGCTGACGCTAAATTCGGGGTCGCTGCCAAGATACTTGGTTAAGGTGAAGAGGTTTACCGCCTCGGCCCATACCGAAAGACCCTGCAACCACGTGAAATGCACCGGAACGCGATACGTGAGACGCATTGTCTTGAGGCGCAGGTAGCTGCCATCCTCTATCCAGCGGTCGCTGAATCGGTTGTTGCCCATGGGGTCGCCGTATGCCAGCTTCGGAATGTCCGTAACCTGACCTTCGTAACGCCAGTGTCCGGTCATGGACACTTGCTGATTGTAGAAGTTGCTCCCCGAATTCAGCACCATGCGCTGATAGTTGTAGACATCATTGCCAAGGCTGTAGTTGAAGTTGAAGCTGAGCGTCAGGTCTTTCCACGTTATGTTGGCGAAGATGTTACCGTAGATGTCAGGGTTGGGGTCACCAATGATTGTACGGTCGTACTCATCTATCACGCCATCATCGTTAAGGTCAACAAAATGCACGTCGCCTGCCGTAAAGTAATATTTGGCACCGGTGTTGTCCAGCATGTAAAGGTATCCGTCTTTTCCTGCGGCTTTTGCCTCCTCATCGGTGGAGAACACCCCCGCTGTCTTATAGCCATAGAACACTGCAACCGGATTGCCAACCGCGGTGAGGATGTTGTCCTCGCCATAAGCCGACGTATAATATTCGCCATCGGGCAGCGAGAGCACCTCATTCTTGTAATGGCCCACACTCGCGCCAATCTCCATGCTCCAGTCTTTCGTGACAACGGGCTTGAACGCCATCGTGCCCTCGAAACCGGTGTTCTTCAGTTCGCCGCCATTGCTCCAGTACCAGTTGATACCTGCAATAGGCGTGTCGAAAGTCTTCTTGGTGAGCAGGTCGGTGGTCTTGCTGTAGAAGTAGTCAAAGGCTATGCCCAAACGGTTGTGGAGGAAATTGGCCTCAAAGCCCACATTGAACTTGTGGGTGGTCTCCCACTTTATCTTGTCGTTGCCAATGTTTGACAACAGCAGACCAACGGCATAGTTGTTGAACTTGATGGCCGAATAGATGGTGCGGGCGGCGTCATTGCTGATGTCGTCGTTGCCACTGATGTCATAACCTACGTTGACACGCAGGTAATCGATGCCCGCATTCTTCGGGAACCACTTCTCGTTAGTGACAACCCAACCGGCCTGCACGCTGGGGAACAATCCCCATGGCACGCCAAACATGTCAAGTCCATCGGCATTTTCGCCAAAGCGGCTGTTAGCCTCACCCAGAAGAGCCAGCTCAAGGAAGTAGCGGTGCTTGTAGTTGTAGTTCACCATGCCATACCACTGTATCTGCTTCCACTGGTCGGTGACACCGCTCATGGTGAAATACTCGCTGGCACTGTGACCCACCACCTTGTTGTCTTGCGAAGACGAATATTCGGTAGAGGGATAGTCGCTCTGGTAAGAATATGAGTTGTAACGGAATCCGACAGTCGCACCCAGAGAGTGAGCGCCAAACATGTGGGCATAATCGGCATGTAGGCCCGCAACGAAGTTGTTCTCTTTTGAAAAGAATGAAGCGTACTTGTTGTAGACTGTTCCAAGGTCTTCAATCTCGAAGCTCGGCACCACGCCACTCGGGCGAGTGTAACGCTGCGAGTTGCGGTTGAGGCGGTAATTGAACACACCCGTGAGGCTCAAATCATTATTGAACGTGTAGGTAGGCTCAATCATGACACTAAAGTTGGTGTTGATCATGCTGTTCTTATTGACACCATCCGCCTCACTCAATATGCCGAGAGGATTGGCAAGCGAATAGCCACTGCCCAGGGCATCGAGCATTTCATCGGCATCGCTGAGCAGGCTGGTAAAGCTGCCTGTCACCGAGCTATACTGGTAAGGGTTAAGGAGAGGCGACTTGATGAGGGAGAGGAATGTTATCGAAGTGGGAGTGCCACTGTCGAAATCTTCCGGAACGCCATCATCAAACAGCGAGTTGCTCGTGCGCGAGAGCGAGATGTCGAACTTGGTCTTCAGCTTCGCAAGCACAGAGATGTCTGTGTTGAAACGCACGTTCATCCGATTCCAATCGTTGCCTTCCACCGTGCTCTCTGCATCGGAATAGCCCAACGAGAGATTGTACATACCTATGTTATCACCACCCTGCACATTGATGGAGTAGTTCTGCGTGAGGGCATTGCGATATACATAATCCGTCCAGTCGGTGTCGTTGTGGTACATGTAATAATAGTAGTTGTCCGATGGGGAACTATCATTGAGGAAGTTGAACGAGACGTTGCTATAATCCTGATCCATAGTACCAAGCAGCTCGGTGGCATATATGCGATACTGCGAGGCGTTCATCATCGTGGGAAGCTGCGGAATAAGGGTAAGGCCAACCGAAATGTCGGCATCGATGCGTGTGGCCATGCTGCGTCCGCGCTTGGTCTCGATGAGAATCACGCCATTGCCGCCGCGGGCACCATAAAGAGCCGTGGCATTCTTGAGCACTGTCACTTTCTCGATGTCGGCAGGATTGACGATTGACAACAGGTTATTGAAATGTCCTTGGTGCAGGTCAACGGCGTCCAGCTGCAGGTCTATCTCGATGCCGTCAACTATAATCAACGGCTGCGAGTTGGCATTGATGGAGTTGATGCCGCGCACAAACATGGAGTTACCCATGGCCGGGGTGGCCGAACGCTGCAGCGAGCGCACATCGGCTCCCAACGTCTCGCCAATCTCAGAATCGATGGTCAGGTTGGAACTCTTTTGGGCGGTGAACGAGCGCTTTGCCGTTATCGACGTTCCGTCCTCATACATGGGGCGGAAATTGTCGCTAATCATATAGATGGACAACTCCTTCTTGCCATCGCCAATGGCCACCTGCTGCGAAAGGAACTCCGGAGCATAGACATACAACGACGTGGCAAATACGGGAACACGAATGACGAACGAGCCGTCTTCCTCCGACATGGCCGTGTAACGGTCGTTCCCGAGCATCTTCAGCTGGATGCCGGCCAATGGCGACTTGCTCACCTCATCATATATCTTGCCTTTAACTTCCACCAGCTCATACTTCTCCGGAGTCAGCTTGACAGGCCTCGTCATGAAAATCTCTTCATTGTCCTCTTCATCGTATTCAATATCCTGCGCATAGACAGGCACAGCGCAGCCCACTACCATGACACAGATGGCGTTTCTAAGAAACGACTTTCGGATGTTATATAATGCTTTCTTCATAACTTATTCTTCTTCTTTGTTAAGATATTCGTCATATTCTACTGGGCGCAAAATGACACCGGCAATGCGCAAGTTGTTGTCGTAAGTGTCTGTATCACCGGCTATCAACGTACTCCTCAAGCTCCTCACCATCATGTATGGCGCACAGTCAAGACCCACGTAAGAAATGGGGAATGTCACTTCGCCAATGTAGCACGTGTCGATACCGTATGGGTCGAGATTATACGTGCTTTCGTTGGTCATGGCCGACGTGGGACTCGACGACGTGGTGAACGGGAAACTGCTCGTTCCGCTGACCGTGCCACTCGCATCGGCGTAGTTGATGGCCACCTGGAACTTGTACGGCTTGCCAAGCGACACAAACACTACGTACACATTATACGAGGCAGCCCTTACATTGTTGAGCATGTAATAAACGGCTGTATTGGAACCCGTCGTGGACGGAACCGCGTTGTAATACGTGGTGATTATCTCTCCTGACACAGAGTCGACCACGTTGAGAGTTCCCGACGCAGAGGTGGCATAGGCCGTAATCTCTACACTGCTGATGTTTATCTCCGGATTCCACACCTCCCACGGATGGAAAGCCAATGTGTCGACCACGCGCACATAACCGTTGCTGGCCTCTATGGGCGAATCGCCATAACTGAGAAGTTCATAACCATTGGAAAGCTTGTTTCTACGTGTGCTACGCAACGTATCAAGCCCCTCGGGCGCAGTGTTGTCGAATACAATCGCATTGTAAGTGTCGTTATGCGAGAACACCATGTTGTCTACGATGCAACGCCTTGCCAACGAATCCTGCAACTCATCGTCAACCGTGAGAGACAACTGAGAGAACGACACATTGTTGGTACCGGAGCGCGAAATCTCATAATATTGTGTGGTGGACGCATAGTTATAAACAGGCGAGATGGCATCGATGGCTTTCACGAAAGCCTCATCGTTGGGCAGCAGCACAGTATAGCTACTGTCTTCATCATCCAACTGCGCGTTTATCTGTTGCATCAGCGTGTTTATCGTAACCATCACGGAGTCGCTGTAGGTCTGGTTTCCATCCACGATGGGACCCTCGACACTGGAACTTTCGTCCAGATACGACGACTCATAGTTTCCAATATAAGTGCTGATAGAATCGCAATTGGGAAGTTCAAAAATATACTCATAGAGGTTTGGGAAATAGACAGCGCAACCATCGATGGTATGCAACGTGCCGTTGATGCTCGGCAAATTGCACGCCGTGAGAAGGTTGCCATCGTAAGTGCAGCTCGAGCTGTTGCCCACAAACTCAAACGACTTCTCGTTGAGCGTGTGTATGCGCTCGTCTACTTCTCCCGACACCTGATAGTTGTAATAGGCCACATGGCTCTGGATGAAGCGCTGGTCAAGCCACGCACTGTCCTTGGTAATCAATGTGTCATAGCCAAAGGTGCCGTCTTCAGGAGCCCACACAGTATAAAACTGTGAGGCACTCAATTTATCATCGTAGCCGACCTTCTCCAACAGTTCGGCAAACTCCGTAAGGCTTTCATTCGATGATATGTTCTCCCACAAGGTTTCGTTGCTCCCTGCGGCGTCTCCTATGTAAGCCGTGTTGTAGTCATCGCGGTCAGAACACGATGCGGCCACGACAGCTGCGCCTACCAAGATGGCAAAGAAATATTTTGTCTGTTTCATAAGAATCTCACTGTTTGTGGTTATATTTTAATACATGTCCTCCAGATACTGCGAGTTGTCCGCTATGTTAACAGGGCAGAACTCGATGTAGTCCACCTGGTATTTGCTCGATCCGGAGAGCACGGTCTTGATGCGCAACCAATAATCCTGCTGCTTGAACGTCTGCTTCAGAATTATGCGACGCACCGAATAGGCCGCAAAGCGGGCTGGCCCCGGGTCTTCCGGAGAGTTCTCCTTGGTGTATGACAGGGCGGCACGCATGTAATTGCGGGTGCGCATTGCCTGGTCAGTCGCTATACCGCGGTCACCATAATACTCATCGGGATTGTTGGTAGCATCGTTAGGATTGGTGAAACCGATGCGCGGGTCATCGCTGTCCATACGGAAATCGATAGGAATGTCGATTGGCGAAAAGCTGGAAACCTCCGGACTGTCGCCGATATAGAATTGCATCATCCCGAAATAGTCGCCGCCAAGGGTTATGTCAAGGCGAAGCTCGTAGTCGCCCTCCGGCACGGGAGGCAGCTTGATGGCAAGGTCGAACTCGCCCACGCCCTGGAATGAGTCACCTTGGTAGAGCAAGAAGTTGTTGTTGTCTGCGCCTGCGCGGCAGTTCACGTCGATAGTGGTGTTGTTTCCGTTGAACACGACCACATTATCGAAGTAATCCACGGGGAAGCGCATGCGGGTGCCATCACCACCATTGTTCATCGCACTGACCTCACTCTGCAATATGCCACGGTAACCATTGCTCATCAACTCGGGCAGGCAAGCGAGATAGTCTACACGGAGGCGCTCATAGAGCACACCGTCGGGCACATTCTTGTCATATACCAACAAAGAATCTATTGGGTAGATATATCCATTGAGTGGCTGCAAGCAGTTGTCCAGATCGACCACCACACCCTCACGCCGCACAGGGTGCATCGCCTCGGAACCGACAGTCTCAACTCCGTCAGTCAGCGTGTTATTGGCCACCCAGCGGTTAAGGTATGTGACACCCGTGCTGTAAATCTTCCAAGCCTTAACCAGCGTCTTCGGCAACAGCGTCTCATAATAATCGTACACATTGCCCGTGTTGCCATAGTTTGTACACACATTGTAGAAGTTGGTCAGCACATCTGGCGCAATGCCACCATAGAGAATGTGGTATCTCATGAGCATGTTGAGAGCGTTAAGCGAGTCGGTATAGTCGGTGCCGGTGCTTATTGTCGCGTTGTTGTCGATGTAATAATCATACCATCCGTTAGACGCATTTGCGGCATCTTGATAGACAGTATTGGCATATTCGGCCAGCTCTTGCACACTGGTGATTCCATACACATTTTCAAGCACATCATCCGGTACGGCAAAGACGGTATATCCTATCTTGCATGTATAGGATGTCTGCACATAATATCCATCGCCATCCGTTGTGTTAGGATACGTGAAGTCGGTGGTCTTCTCCGTGGCTCCGTTAAGCACATCCAAGAGGCCGGTTCGTTCGAGAGCATCATAGAAGATAGTGAATTTCCCGTCTGACAACATTTCGTTGCCTATGAGACGGTTGGAACGCGGTATCACGTGGTCAATCACATGTATGACACCATTCACCACCTCGTTGTCAGCACTGGTTATGGCAGCCGTAGAATTAATCAACGTATTGCCCAAGCTGTCATACGATGTAGTAATAGACCGTCCCAACATGGTCAGGATGGTGAGGTTGGCGGTACTGAAATCGACCTCAGTATATGTTGTGTTGCACAGGTGATACTCTGCAATGTCCTGACAAAGACTGTCGGTAAGCCCCTCCAAAGAGTTTTCCGTCATTCCATTGTGCAACAGGTTGCCGTAATCATCAACACTTTCCACATCGTTGTAGAGACTGTCGATATATTCCGTAACGGCATCATTGACTGGAGCGAAGCACGTGTAAGCTCCATAAGTGGCCATCAATCGGTCATATCCCGAACGCTGGAGTATGTAATTGAAGTTGCTGAACTCTTCGTTTTCACTCAAGAAGTCCTCAATGGTCTGGCCGGTGAAAGTATAGAGGTCAGAGTCGTCAGGCTCAGCCACACAAGAAGTCATGGCCAACGCTATGGGCAAAGCCAAAATCTTGGCGGCTTTCATCACCGTTTTATATATGATATTTGCCATAAACTTAATACTTTAAATATTTTGAATTAATTACGCTGATATAAACTCCCACTATCATACGCCGGATTTTGATGCAAATTCGGGTTTGCGTTCATCTCATCTTCACTAATCGGGAAATAAAGCATGGGCTCCTTGCTCAGCTTAGCGCGAACCTTGGCGCCATTGCTTGTGTACTTCCTGGACATGAGCGTCAGCATATCGGCGTAATTGGAAACGGGATAGCTGCTCACTGTCTGGCCGTCAAGGATTTCATACATGGTCTGATTGATGTCAACTCCGTCAACATGCCGATAGTTGTAGCGCATCAAGTCGAACCAGCGCTTGCCCTCGAAGCAAAGCTCACGCAAACGCTCAGCCATCACAAGCTGTTCCATAGTGGTCTTGCCGACAGCGGAGAAGTCGCTCCACACGAGCGAATCGGACTTGTCAGTTCCCATGGCCCGCGTATTCACGGCCTGGACGAGATTGAAAGCCTGCTGCAACTTGGAGTCGTTGTCGTCAGAGGCGAGCTGCACGAGAGCCTCGGCCTGCATGAGCATCACATCTGTTATGCGGTAAACTATCCAATTCTGCTCAAAGGCACTGTAGGTATTGGTCGAACGATTCAGACCTGCAGACCTCGACACGGCGTGCGAAGAAGGCTCTCCCGTGGTGTAATTGCTGTAGTACATCATTTTTGCCACGCAGAGCGATGCGGGAGCCGTGCTGCCGCTTGCCACCACATCGAAGCATCCTTCCCAATAACGGTAGTCGTTGTCAGAGTAATATGCCCTCGTGTCGCTCACCATGGTTGCATCGTTGGAACTTCCAGATACAGCACCGAACACGTTGGTCGCCGGCTCGAGATAACCGGCAGAAGTGCTGCTAGCGTAATTCCAGTACATCACGGCAAGTCCCGTATTGTAACCCACCGTTGACCCGCCTGTCATCTGCAATTCGAATATGCTCTCCTGCGAATTGCCTGAAGTGAATATCGAATAATATGCTTGGTTGCCGTCAATGAGCGGGTAATCCACCTCCTGCTCATTCTGCGCAAACATATTGTTGTAATAAGCCTCCCGCTTCGAATCTATGACATCTTGGCAATAGTCAACACACATTTGGTAATCAGATGCACTGCCCGTCATGGATGCCCGCCACAGATATATGTCGGCCAAAAGGGTATTGATGCCATCGCGTGTCATAAGGCCGCATTTGCGCCAGTCGGAATATCCCGTCGCAGACAGCGGATTCTGAAGAGCCTCCTCAAGGGCGGAGATGCAATATCCCAGCACGGCACCCGGTGACTCCTGTTCCAAGTACATATTCTGACTGCTGTTGATATATGCCGTGTCAGAGTAAGGTATGTCGCGGAATGCACGGACAAGGTAGAAGTATGCCAGCGACCTCAAGGCCAGCATCTGCGAGCGGTCTGTGAGGTAAGTGGACTCGGTATAAGAGGGATCCAGAGCCATCACCTGCTCGGCATTTGCCAACACTTGGTTGCATCTGTTTATCACTGTATAGAGGCCGGCCCACGTGGCATACGTGTTCTGGTAATCCATGTTGCCGGTGTTCAACTCCTCAAGGTCATTCGAGGTAGTATTGTTTATCGTAATGGACGTCGTGGGGTTAAGCTCATCGGAACGGGCCGACCCCCACACAATCAGACGCTGTATGACATCACTGGAGCACATTGCCTTGTATGCCCCGGCAACCATCATCGACACATCCTCACGAGTCTGCCAGTAATCTTCTGCCACGATAGTATCATCAGGCAGCACGTTAGTGTCAACGCACGAAGCCATAAGCATCCCCGCCACAGCACACATTATATATTTCTTTGTAACCATGATTCTTTTATTGATAAATTAGAACGAGATATTAAGACCAACCGTGAACGACTTTGAACGCGGCGTGTTGGAGCTGTCGGTAGCATAGCTGTAACCCGAAACTGAGTGTTCGGGGTCGGTGCCGCTGTACTTGGTCCAGCAGAACATGTTGTTACCCGAAAGATATACACTCAACGCACTCAGCCCCAATGGCTTGAGCATCTTCGGAGTGAAACGGTATGTAAGCTGGAAATACTGGAAGCGGATGAACGAAGCGTCTTCCACGTAACGGTCACTGCCAAGATAGTTGTAAGCCGAGGTGGTACCATACATGGCTCGCGGCATGGGCGTAACATCACCATCCTTGCGCCAGCGGTAGTTCACGGCGGCCGTTTGGTTGTAAGCCGTTGACATGCTTTGCAGGTTCATGCGGGCCGAGTTCACCACCTTGAAACCGAAGCGGTAGTTGAAGTTGGTACGCAGTGTCCAGTTGCCATAACGCAATGTGAAGCCGAAACCACCATTGACTTTAGGCATTGAATTGCCGAGGTAAACGATATCAAGCTCGTTGATTTCGCCATCATTGTTGATGTCCTGGTAAATGGCGTCACCGCCCTGGAACTGATAGTTGGTTCCCGAATAATCGAACACCATGCGCTTTGGCGTTCCGTCGCTGTTCATAATCACCTTGCCATTGGCATCGAGTGCTATGGGAGCAGTCATTCCGCTTGCGAGGAATGTGTTGTTGATATAGTCCTCAAACTCCGATGACGACCATCCGCTCTCTGTTGCCAGATCGGTAAGATATTCATACGTGTACTGGTAAACGCCCAAGTACTTCAAGCCATAAATGGAACCGAGAGGGTTGCCCACTTGTATGCGCGTCAGAAACGAGCCATTGGCCTTGTCCCAGTCTGTGTTGAGCGACGTTAACAGACTCTCGTCCATCTCCGTTATCTCATTGTAGTTCTGTGCGATGTTAAGATTGGCACTCAGAGAGAACTTTCCTTTCTTGATGATGTCGTTGAAATTGAGGTTCAACTCCCATCCCTCGTTAGTCATAGCGCCTACATTGGCCCATGCCAACGAAGAGTAACCCGTAGATGTCGGTATAGGCACGCTTGACATCAGCAGATCTTTGGTGTTCTTGAAATAATACTCAATCTCGGCTTCGATTTTGTCATCAAACAGTCCAAGGTTGAAACCAAGGTTATAGCTATACGTGGTTTCCCACTTGAGGTCATCGAGCTTAAGCCCATCCTGCACGGCCACCTGCATGTTGCTGCCGTAAGTACCGTTGCTGGTGATGTCATAAGTCTCATAATATACGGCGCTCGAGCTTGGCGTGTTACCCACCATACCCCAGCTCGGACGGAAAGCAAGCATGGACACCACCTTGCGCAAAGGCTTCATGAACGGTTCATCAATGATGTTCCAACGTGCAGACACGGCGGGGAAGTAAGCCCACTTGTGTTCCGGGCCGAATTTCGAGTCACCATTGGCGGTTATGGACGCACCAAGCGAATAACGGCTCTTGTAGGAGAAGTGGCTGTTGTAATTCCATTTCTGCGTGCGCGACTTGCTCGTGGCGCTCGATGCGGAAACCACATAGGCATTCACTGTTGACGAGGTGATGCCCGTGGGCAGCTGGCTCACCGTCTCTGACTGCGCATCCTCATCGGCGGCATAGGTCTGATAGCGGAATCGCATTGTGGCCGACCAATCTTCATTCCTGAAATACGGAGTGAAAGTAAGATCATTCGTGACCGTGATACCCAGCTTGTTTTGCTCGTAGTTGTATGATTTATTGTAATCACTGTCTGCCCAAGAATCCGTGCCAAGCTCAGCAGGCCAATAACTTGGGTTACTCTTTGCATAAATGTCGAAATACACATCGCCCTTGTAAGTGAGGCGGCTCTTGCCCTCACCCGTACCGAGCAACTCATACTGAAGGCTGAAGTCCGGCGTGATGCGGTAGGTGTTTTCCTTCCGCCATGCCAACTTGGCTATGGCCACCGGGTTGCCCAATGCCTGCACAGTAGACAACTCATCATTATCAGAGGTTGTCAACGGCATGATGTAAAATTCAGACAGGTCGTTTCCGTTACCATCTTGCTGATAGATACTCATGTTTGGCGCAATGCGCTGAGCCCGAAGCAAGATATTGTCATCATAGTTCTTGTTGTTGTTGGTGTAAGTGAAGCCCACGTTAGTGGAGAACTTTATCCTGTCACTCACGAAGTAGTCAAGCACAAGACGGGTGGTAAAGCGGTTGAGAGTCTGCTCGATTATGGTACCGGTCTGATAGTCATAACCTGCGGATATACGGAAGTTAGCCTTCTCGCCACCACCGGAAAGATTTATGGTATGGCTGTGCGACTGTCCAAACTGTGTGACGGCACCCACCCAGTCCGTGTTGTTGTTCCAGTTCTCATAGTCCGCCCAGCTCTGGTTATAGTTAAGCTCATCAATTGTAGTAGTGGCCGTTGACAGCTGCGTCGGGTTGTAAATGGCCTCTTTCATGAGCATGGTGTAGTCGTCACCGGTCAACAGGTTGTAACCCTTGGGCTGCCAGCTGCCCGTGAACTTATAGGTGTATGACACTCTTGTCTTACCACGCGAACCACGCTTAAGCGTTATCTCTATCACACCATTGGCACCCTGCGAACCCCACACTGCCGTAGAGGCGGCATCTTTCAGCACAGTGATGCTCTGAATGTCGTCCACGTTCACCGAGAGCATTGAAGCGTAACTCTCCTCGTTGGAGTTTTCCGCATCGAAATCATCGGGGGTGTCGAATATCTGTCCGTCCACCACTATCAAAGGCTCTTTGTTTCCGTTGATAGAGGTCACACCACGCAGGCGCATCGTAGTTCCCGAACCGAGGTTACCCGAGTTCGCCACGATATCGAGACCGGCAATCTTACCCTGGAGAGCCTCATCGGCACTGGTAAAGGCAAGACCTTCCACCTCCGACATATCCATGGTCTGCTGAGCCACCGACACCTCACGCTTCGGAATCGAGAGACCACCTGAGGTGGTGCGGCGTTGCGACGTAACGGTAACCTCCTTGACGGTCGTCTGCGATTCACCAAGGTTTATCTTGAAAGAAGTTCTTGCCCCAATGGGCACGGTCACAGTCTTCGCTCCCACATAAGAGATGCTCAGTTTGTTGTCCGTGTTCTTGACAACCATCGAGAAGTTGCCATTCACATCGGTGACAGCGGCAGTCACGATACGGTTGTTTGCATCGCGCTCCACGACATTGGCCATCATGACCGGCCCAAAGGCATCGGTCACCGTACCCGAGATACGTTGCCCCTGGGCAAATACTGCCTGCACCGCGGCAAGCAACAGGGCAGTCAATAAAAATTTTATTTTAGGCATAACGATATATTATCTTTTAGTTTTGGATTTATGTGTCTTAGCGCTGGAAATATCCGAGAAAGACTGGCTGAAGCTCTTGTCGCTGCTGTAATACAACGGCTCTGTCAGCTCATGCACCACAGCAAACGACGATGTCGTAAGATAGGTGGCACTGGTGAGCACGTTGTCCAAGAGCATGTCACGTGTCATCCTGTTTACCACCCGGCTGCCACTGTCGCTGATTGTATGGGTAACATTGGCATTGTCGACCACGTTGAGGACTCCATCGCCACCGGACACGGTGAGTTTCTCCGAAATGCCGAGATCATCCGTCAGGAACGTAGAATAGTTTCCTGAAGAGACAACATTGTCGGCATATATGGACGACTGCTGGAAATGATAGCGGACGAAATCGCGCAATATCCCTATGTATTCCTTGGCCGTAGCCTGCGAGGAAGTCGAAGAGTTGTGGTATTGGTACAGGTTGTAAATCGCGTCCCACGAAGGCAAGCCATTTTCGTAGGCAATATCCATTGCGTCGTTGTTTGGAACGTAGACCGTATAATTGTAAGTATTGAAGAAACTAATGTTGTAGTCAAGACAGTACGAATCTTCCGCGTCAAACACGAGATACTGGTCAAGCTCCGTGATGTACGTACTCTCATTGGGCTCAATCTCTATGCCGGCCCACTCCATTACATCCGTGTTGGAGAAGCCTTCGCAAAGTTCAAGGAATTCCGAGAACTGCGAGTAAGATGTCAACACCTTGTAAACGCTCTCCACCGGACCCTGTATGATGCGGTCTATCTCATAGGCGTTACCGTTTTCCTGGTTATAGACATTCACTATCGTGGACGCGGCATAGCCATTGTCTATCTGTGCGCCGCTCATCACCTGCGTACCTTCTTCGCCCTTTCCGGTAACCATTATCTCGCCACCATGCTTGGTCTTGTAGTACTTGTTCGAGGTAAGGTCACCCACGGAGTTGTCGTTGGAGTTGAGCACCACGGTATGGAAGTTAAGTATGTCGGTCCACTGAGCCACCACCCTGCTCGTCTCTGTCAGAGGATTGATTGTGCCGATGGAGTCACCCACCGTGTTGGTCTCAGTGTCATACTCCCAACGCGACACATATATATAAGGATAAACGTCTCCATTATAATAATAATGTATAGCTTCGGGCACATTGCCATTGGCACGTCCCAGTGAGGCCGGGTCGATATAGTATAAGTCGAAAGCCGCATCGTTGGGAATAAAGAATGCGAACTCAGCCGACATGGCCTGCAAGTAAGCGTAGAAGTCAAGGTTAAGTTGCACGGGGTCACTGCCAGTGGAACTGTTGGTGACGGCCCAACGCATCATGCTCAAGTTGCTCTTGATTCTCACCGGACCCGACACAGCATCGTAAACCACCGGCGCCATCATCTGGTTGAGCTTGTAAATTACGCCATTGTTTGCTATCTGGATGTCATACGAACCGTCGGAAGCTACCTTAACGTAATCAAGTGACATGCCCATGAGATCGCTTACATCATTGGTTATGGATGCGAACTTGCTTGGAACAGTGGATGCGAACGACTCCTTCATAAGGTTGGCGATGATGGGCTCGACCATGTTCAGGGGTATGGAGTCTATGTTTTGCTCCAGATTCTCCTCCGTATTAGGCACAACGGCATTTTCCTCGATGATGGCGACACCGCTACCGGTGAGGAAGTATTCCTTGAGAGCATCGTCAGTAGGCACAAACATTGCACCTATGGTCATAATGGACGCATCGATGTCGGAATTATAATTATTGGCCTGATAATAGCCGTTCCATCCCGGATCATAAGGCAGAAGGTTCTCACTCGCTACCGTACCGTCATTGTCGAAAGTCGAGCCTTGCGAGTTTTCGCTCAGATAGCGGACTTCGAAAATTGAGTCGGGAGCGGAATAACCGTTCTGCACGGCCCAGTCTTGATAGTCAGTAGTGACAGACGAACTGTAATAAGGCACTGCGAAACGATCCAGCATCCTGCTGAACAACGTAGTCTCCGAGTCTTTTTTCAGCAATTGCGCCATGTTGCCCGGAGGCGTCAGCACGTTTTCCACCTGATGTATGTAACCGTTCTGACACGTAACATCGGCGGCAATCACCTTGTTGCGGAAAATATATGTAGACGAGCCATCGTAGTCCTCCCCCATCAGTATGGAGAAGTCGCTGCCCGACCCAGTCGTGGTAATGTCGTTGGTGAGCATGTATGAGCGCGTGAAATGCACCATCATAGGCGTCGTGCCATCGCTCACAGTGTAGAGCCCCGTGTTTCTGAAGCGCGTCCAATACGAGTTGTTGGGATACAGCTCCGTAGGATTGAGCACATGAGCCACGGTGTCAATCACGCTCAAGTTCGTGGCGTGCTTGACGGCGTAGCCCCTTGAAATAGACGAACCATCGTTGACATTTGAAAGCATGCCGGTAAGCAATGCGTTGTCAAGCATGGAGGCATAGAGCAACGACTTCTTCTGTGCGTCAGACAACTCATCATAGCTGGAAACGCCAAAATCGTTGTCACTGCTAAAGAAAGCATCAAAAGCTTCATCGTTGGCCGGGAAAATCGTCTTGCTACCGGTGCGCGACAATGTTTCCGCATACCCGAGATCATCTATCAATCTAAGGTAAGTGCTGAATGTTCCCGAAAGGCCACCTGTTGAGGGATTGCTCAGCTCATCGTAAATGCTGCTCCCAAGCCATGACGGCTTAGAACTTTCATCCACTTCCTCATTCTTATCCAGACAAGACGTCACTAGCCCGGTACAGATAAGAAAAAAACAAAAGATGAGTTTCTTCATACCGATTTGATTAATTTTATTTTAATTTTTAGTTATTGTTCCCAATTAGTTAATAGGCACAGAGAATCCTTAGTGTAAATATTTGCTTACAAAAGTAGCAAAATTATGTTTTAAACCAAAAGAATTAATGTTATATTTTTGGCGGGAAGCGGATTTTTTCGCACAACAGACACAATAAAAGCAAAAAAGTGGGATTGTATGTCAAATCTGTGGGAATCGGCTCGGGCTTTGAATGGCTTTACACCCGACAACGAGACAATGCAAACAGAATACAAAAACAAGAAACTACAATTTAACAAACGGCAGGCCATGATTACCATGACGCAAGGCGAACGACAGCCATCCAACGGCACGGGTGGCATAAAAGGAAGTCAACGGACATACGCAGGAGAGAAAGGCAAGCACATAACAACCTATTTATCAATGCTTTGAGCATATTATCAACATCCGTGACCACATGCCGGGACTGCCGATGGCATGCACCGAAAGACGCAACCCAAAGCCATGGCTTCAGGCGAGCGCACATACCCACAACAGATTAACTATTTTGTATTAACACGCTCCTGCGTAAATGATGTTCCGACTTTCCGGCAAACCATCCTCGGGCAAACACTACGTTCCATGCAAAAACATGATTGCACTTATCACAGCCAAGACCTGACCTAAATCCCAACCAATGCCACACCTATTATATAATTAAGGTCGGCTGCCATTTGCAGCCGACCTTAATTGATTGCATTTACCAAGTGATTGGCGTCACTTCACGACTACTTTCACACACTTGACTGAATCGCCATTCTCCATGCGGAGAATGTAAGTGCCATGGCTCACGCCGAGAGACTTGGCGGTAGCGACAGCATCGCTTGCCGTTGCCTCGAAATCAGCCACCATCACACCACTGATGGAGTAGAGACTGCACTTCACAGGGCTGTCAGACGTTGAAGCACTCGATATGCCCGTCGGATCTACGACGCGCAAGATGCCTTCCGTCTCCAGCAAGTTGGAGGTATCCCACTCAAGACCGGATGGCAATTCGGGCAGGTTCACAGTAGGCGTACCGCTGAAATTGTCAGTCTCCCACAATATTATCTCATCGCCGGCTGCCGGGGTGTAAGAATCAGACAGCTCCACGTTAACAGTACCATTGAGAGTCAGGTTGTCGCCACCCAGAATGTATGTGCGCGATGTCAGTGAGTTGGAGTTGTTCCTTATCCTCAGATTGATGGTAGACCCCGCATAGGCTGTGAATATATGCGTGGCGTTGATGCAGCCGTAAGGATCGCTGGACGTGGGAACACCCGGCGTAAGCGTCGAGCCGCTATTGAGCAACAGGTTATAAAGCGTGCCTATGCCCACAACCTCGGCGCCACTCTCAACGGTGACCGTGCTTGTGCCCAGCACCGATGACGACGGAGCTGCAATACTGCTGAAGTAGAGAGTGCCCTCGCTGATGGTGATGGCACCGGGAGAGCCCAGCGAAGAGGAATAAACAGTCCATGTGCCGCTGCCCTCCTTGCGTATGGGCGAGCCGCTGATGGTTCCGCGCAGTGATGATATGTCGCTGTCATCGCTTCCTATCACATAGGTGCCATCTCCGGCAAGCGTGCCATAAAGAGTCACCGCGCCCAGCTTTACCTCCTGGCCATTGTTAGTGAATGTAACGCCCTCATCCACTTGCAGCGTGCAATTGGCCAAGCCGGTAGAACTGCGATACATGAACACAGGGTCATAAGAACCGCGCTTGTAGAGTCCCGGAATCAACGTGCCGGTGAAGCCGCTCCAGTCACCATCGAAATATGTGCGCACACCCGTGGCATAGACGACAAACGTGCCGGCTCCGGTGAGGGTGCCTTTGTACTGCGCGCGCGTGTCGGTATACATAGTGCCCCTGTAATTCTCAGGCACCACGAAGTTGGCGTTGTTCTGCGTCATGGTTAGGCCATCGTCAGAACCGGAATCCCAGAATTCGCCGCTGCGCAGCTCCATCGTCGACGGCAGCTGGGTCACTCCGCTCACCTCAATTGCATTCACGACACCGGCAGAAAGCACCAGTCGCGAGAAGCTGTTGTTGGAGCCGAGCGTAAGCGTGCCACTGCCAGTCTTAAACAGCGTAGACGCCGAAGAGTTGGTTGAAGTGATGCCCGTGCCCATGGTAAGGGTAGAGCCGGATGTCACATCCAGTGTCGCGGAGTCGCCCTCACCTATTATAATAGATTGCGTGGTGGAGGCGGTGCCGTTTACACTAAGCACAGAATTGTTGTTGATAGTTACAGGCGCATTGACATCGCCCAACGAACCATAGTCCTGGCCATCCTCGTTACCAAGCGAAGTGACGACAATCGTTCCGCCGTTGATGGTGGTGCTGCCGAGTCTGTTCTCATTGTTGAAAGTCACAGACCCTGCCCCATTCTTAACCAACGTCGCGCTGCCCAGGAAGCCCTCGCCGGAGAACACGAAATCAAGCTCGTCGTTGTTGAAGGTTATGGATGCAGGCTCCACACCGCTGTTCACGGTAATATCTGTCTGCAAGGCAGTGTCGTCGAACGTCACGGAGTCGCCGGGAACAAACGCCCTTGCATCACCGGTAGCATCGACCACGAAGTTGGCCGTCACGTCAGCATCCCAAATCGCGTCTTCAACGCCGGTCCATGTCACGCTGCCCGGATTGTAGGTCTCAATGGTGACATAGAGAGCACCGTCCTCATACGACAGCGTGCCTTTCTGTCCGCGCAAGCCTTCCAGCACGAAGTCGCTGATGTCGCCGTCTATCTCGCCAAACTCACCTATCTTGTAAGTGCCCTCTTCAACCCTGTTGTTATCGGCATTGTTCGGAATCAACTCAATCACAGGCGTCAAGTATGTGGGACCGTTTGTCCAGTCTTTCGTTTCAATCTTCAGCACATTGGCCGTAATCAAGTCGCCCTCATCGCCGCTGAAGATGTCGATGAGGAGACGAGAGCCAAATTTAAGAATCAGAGAGTCTGTAGAAATGGTTCCCTTGGCGTTCTCACCGCCCGGCACCAACGTGGCATTGTAATCGGCCTCGATGCCTTTCTGGAAACTGCCTGATGAGACGAGCGTGGTATGGCGGTTGAGCCAGACGCGGCTCGACTGCATGATACCGTCAAACCGGAGCGTTCCGCCCCACACCTCAGTTGCGCCGGTGTATGTCTCCGTTACATTGGGCAGCACGAGCACGCCGCCACCTTGCTTCACAAGACGCATGCTGCCTGTGAACGCGCCGCCTGTGATGGTGTGGGTGTACACTGTCGTGTCGATGTTGTTGTTGTCATCGTTGCCTTGCACCCATATAGGGGCGTTGTCGGTCAGGATGTATGGCTGCGCACCATCACTCACACTCACGGTCATGTCGTTCGTCTCATACATTAATATATGTTGGTCGTCATACGACGAGTTGATGGTGGTGCCGTTGGATATTTCCGTACGCCCGGTCAAGGTGAGTGGTGGCGGAGCCACGGTTATGCCCTCCAACTCGCCAAGGAAATAGCTCACATGGGGCGGCTGGTTGTAACCGCACATCTGCCACACCATAGCCTGGCGGTACTGGAAATCATGCCACAGAGAGTAGTTGCGCCATGGAGTCACATCGGTGGTGGTGTAAATGCGAATGTTGTTGTCAGCAGTGCGCATCACCACTTCCTCACGCCAGTCGCCCAACACATCACCCTGGTAGCAAGGCGTTCCCTTTGTGTCGTTGTTGGTCAAGCTCCCGTCAAGTACAGCTATCTCGCCCTCATAAGCCTTCACGATATGTCCTGCCGTGTTTTTGCCGTTAACATAGTCGAACGACTCCTCACAGAGGTCACCGTCCCAATAGATGCGGAAGTTCTGCGTTATGTTCACATCGCTCTTGGTGTATTCCTCCACGGCTTTGTGCGACACGGAGCCAATAAGGCTGGGATCTCTTGCGGAAAGACCCTGCGCACCCGGCACGTCAGGCAGGAAGTTGCCCATGAGGCTGCGTCCGTCGTCACTGCTTGCCGAATAGCGGTAATATATCTTCGACGTTGTGGCATCGCGGTAGTTATTGCCACAGTTCTCCTCGAGGCAAGCAAAAATCTCCTGTCCGGGAGTGTAAGGGTCGAAGTCGCTGCAATGCTGCGCATCGCCGTGGGCGAGGCCGCAAGTGGAAAGTCCGTTGCCATTGTCATCGATGACCATCGAACCGAACACTATCTCGTCGCGGCCATCCCAGTCAACGTCAGCAATACCGAAATTGTGGTAGCCCTGTCCATACCAGCTGGAGCCCGAGTCATTGCAATTCCACCGCCAGCGCTCTATCAGCTCATGGGTATCCGGGTTCACGTCGTAGGCAATCATCTTGTGGCGCGTATATATGCCGCGCGCAAGGAATATGCTCGCTTTCTTCCCGTCAAGGAAAGGCGCGCCGAAGAAGTGCTTCGTGGAACGGTGTCCGTAGCCGTCGCCCCATGCCGTCGAGAGGTTGGTCTCACCATCCTCAAGACGCTTCAACGGATATTCCAGTTGCTGGTACACCTCGCCCGTCTCGCCGTTGAGGTAAAGGAGGAACTCGTCACCCTGGTAGATGAAGAACTGCCCCGACGAACCGCTGGCGTTGCGATAGTTCTTGCTGGCGTCGCCAACCACATGCACACTGCCATCGGCCATGTGGATTACAGTGCCGTCGGCAGCGCGCAGCACGGCCTCAGCCTTGCCGTCGCCATCCCAGTCGTAAGCCACAATGTTGTTCTCGTTGTTTTGGAAATCGGTCATGTTGGGGCCGAGGTTTATCCACCACAGCCTCGTGCCATCGAGCTTGTAGACCTCTATGAGGGCATACTCGCCGTTGTAGCCCTCGGGCATATAGCCGTTGCCCGAATCGCTGTTGTTGTCGAACTTGAGAAGTATCTCCAATTCGCCATCACCGTCAACATCGGCCATGCACGCATCATTGGGCACATAGGTGCTCGTCAGGTCACCATGGTCCATCTTCACCTCAAGGTAATTGTTATTCCAAGGTGTCACGGCATCACACTGTTCCTGCTCCTCGCCGCGCACCACGGCCTGCACGGTGTACTGGCTGCCGGTAGAGCCACCGCTGTCAAGATAGTTGGAAACGTTCAGGGGCTCGCTATTCAGCTTCGTGCCGTCACGGTAGATGTTGTACTGTACATCGTAATATTCGTCAGCCGTGATGCGCCAGCTGCAGAATATACCCTTTCCGGTGTCCACCGCAATAAGCCCCCTGTCAATGTTGTCCGTTGTCCGTTGAGCCATTGCCCCTACGGCCAGCATTCCCAACATGCATAGAGATAAAAATCTTTTTTTCATCCTGCTTACTGTTTGTAGTTATTGATTAATTAGTTATTTACATCCAATGCTATGCCGCATTCATCGAAAACAGTGTCCACACCTATCGATTCTACCTGCAAAAGTAACATAAAACAAGGTTGCATGTATTATATTTCGGTATAAAAAAGGTGAAAAAAAGAGTTTCCCATCTAATTTGGTAACAAGGGTGAAGCCTTTAGCGGCAACGACAGGCGCGGGCCGGCAAGCAGCCCGGACACTCCGGGCCACGCATCATACCACGGCGGCTTCACCCCTCAGCTTCTTGTAAAGCCTGTCGATGATGCAGTCGGCCAGAGATATGTTGGGCACATGCACAATCTCGCAGCCGAGTGCATCGGCCACGGTGAGAAACAGTTCGGCGGCCGGAATAATCACATCGGCGCGGTCGGGCTTCAACGAATAGCGGTCGATACGCTCCCGGTATGTCATGCCTTTCATGTCGCCATAAATCTTGCGCAGCCCCTCCACGGGCAATGTGCCCTTGTCTTTCTTGCCCTTGCCGCCGCCATAGATGCGGCACAACTTGTTGATGTTGCCGCCCGAGCCTATGATTGACATGCCGGGGCAGGCGGCATAGGAGGCCAGTTCGCTACGCATGGTGTCCACGGTGCCCTCCTCCACCGCGCCTCCAAGGATGCGCAGCGTACCGATGTTATACGAGCGGCTGTCAACCATGCGTCCGTCGCTGATAATCGATATCTCGGTGCTGCCGCCGCCAACATCCACGTAGACGTAATTGCCATTGCGCGCATAGCCTATCTCCATGGAGTTGTCGCACAGCAGGCGCGCCTCTTCGCTGCCCGGGATTATCTCTATGCCGATGCCCGTCTTGCGGCGTATTCTCTTTATCACCTTCTTCCCGTTGTCGGCATCACGCATGGCCGACGTGGCGCAAGCCCTGTATGCCACCACATTGTAGAGCTTCATCAATTGCTTGAAGCTCTTTATCATGCACATCATCATGCGTTCACGCTCCGGCGTTATCTTGCCTATGGTAAAAACGTCCTTGCCAAGCCTCAACGGTATGCGCAGGAAGAGCACCTTGCTGAACTCACAGTTGCCCCCGGCATCTTCGACAACGTTTTTTATGAGCAGGCGCGCGCCATTCGAGCCGATGTCAATGGCGGCAATATTGCAATTCTCCATTTGTCATTCCCTTATGTTGTTATACTCTTGCGATTCCTTCAGGTAATCAATGTATAGGTTCTCTTGCGAGCGGAACGGTTCGCCATCCAAGATGGCGTTCTTGCCGCAGCCGTCCACAATGCGTCCGTTGGTGGTGTCGCGCAAGCCGTAGTCCACGGTGCGCGCTATGTCGCGCTGCATGTCTTCATCATAAACAGGCGTCAGCACCTCAATTCTGTTGAGCAGGTTTCTGGGCATCCAGTCGGCGCTGCCGATGTAGTATTTCGGCGCGCCGCCATTTGCGAATATCAGTATCCGCGAATGCTCAAGGTAGCGGTCTATGATACCCACGGCACGCAGGTTGCCTCCGGCGGGCGGCACGAGCGAGCAGTTGCCGCGCAGCACGATGCCTATGCTGACGCCGGCACGCTCCGCCTCATACAAGCGTTCCACCATGTCTTCGTCTGTGACATGATTGATTTTCATCCTTATCCACGCCTCTTTGCCCGCCTTGGCGTTCTTTATCTCGTTGTCGATAAGGCGCAGCAGGCGCGGCTTCATGTCGTTGGGCGACACGAGCAACTCCCTGAAACGGATAGGCTTGAACGGCTTGCCTATGAAGTCGAACACCTTCTTCACTTCGCGCACTATCGCCGGGCGTGCCGTCATAACCATGTAGTCTGTGTATGTCTTGGCGTTGCCCTCGTGGAAGTTGCCTGTGCCGATGCAAGCAACGTCGCCACCGCGGCAGCTTATATGCACAAGCTTGGAGTGAACCTTCAGCCCCTCCACGCCAAACACCACCTCGATGCCCGCCTCCTGCATCCGCTTGCTCCACTTTATGTTGCTCTCCTCATCGAAGCGCGCCAGCAATTCTATCACCACCGTCACTTTCTTGCCGTTGCACGCTGCGCAGATGAGGGTGTCGACCACCTTGGAATCTTTAGCCAACCGGTATAGCGTGGCACGTATCTCCCTCACATCCGGCGAGAGGGCGGCCTCGCGCAACAAGCGTATGAAGCTGCTAAACGAGTGGTAAGGCACATGCAGGAAACGGTCTTTCTGCCTGATGGTGTCGATGATGCTCTCTTCCGTCGCCAGTTCCGGCTTCACGATGGGTGGCCACGCCGGGTAGCGCAGTCCCTCCATGCCACAGTCGGGAAAGCCCATGAGGTCTTTGTGGTTCTGGTATCGGCCACCGCTGACTATGGTGTCCAGCTGGTCAACGTTCAGTTTCGACATTATCTTGCGCAGCAGCTCCTTGGGCATACGCTCATCATATATCACCCTTATAGGCTCGCCGCGCTTGCGGCTCTTCACTCCCTTTGCCACTTTCTGCAGCACACCGTAGTTGAGGTCGTTGTCGATGTCCATCTCGGCGTCTTTCGTGAACTTGAACGAATAAGCCTCGTAAGCGCACTGCCCCATGCCGATGAATATCATCGGCAAGCAGAAGCGTATAACATCGTCGAGATACATTATGTCGTGATGGCCTCCGCAGGCCGGGAGCACCACGAAACGCCCTACCTCGCGGTCCGGAACCTTTATCAAGGCGTAAGCCACATCGGCTTTATTACCGTCGTTCTCCCAGCGCGAACGCTTCACCGCAAGGTAAATACTGCCATCGTCGGCATCGCCGATTTCCCTGATTTCCGAGAGCCACACAGGGTTGGTGATGCCATTGAGCCTGTCGATATACAGGCTCTTGATGTATTTCTTCTGCTCATCGCTGAGGTCGGTCTCGTGCAGCAGACGTATGCCATGCCTTGCCAGCTCGGCCGTGACCACCTCAACGGCATGTTCAAATTCCCTGTTGTAGACTGTGTTGAGGCGGGTAATCTCCTTTATGGTCTTCTTGGCGCGGTCACGCTCCCGCCGAGGTATCTTGCCGCTCGACGCGGCTATACGGTTGAGCGACGCCACGCGCACGCGGAAGAACTCATCGAGATTGTTGGAATAGATGCCGAGGAAAGACACACGCTCCAATACCGGCACGCCGTCTTTTTCGGCCTCTTGTAGAATCCTGCGGTTAAAGTACATCCAACTCAGGTCGCGCTCCACGTAACGACAAGCCGTGCTGCTCTTCATCCCCTTCATATTCTTGCCTTTTGTTTTCATGCAAAATTATCCAAGTAGTGCTACGCCAATGTTTCATCCGCATTAAAAAGGGGTTACAGCCACGTGCGCCTACCACTTCAAGTGGCCGTACTTCTCCTTATACCATATCTGCCAGGCGTTGACAATGTTCTGCCATATCACATAAGCGCCGGGAGCCAACGCCGCCACGGGATTCAGGAACGTGATGGCCAGCCAGATGCCCACCACCGTGTTTTTCTGACCCAACGCCTGCCCGGCACTGACGCTGTCGCCATAGGCGCGCCCCACGGCCTTGCCCAAAGAAAACAAGACGAGGGCTGTGGCCAGCGGCATCAGCAACAGCAAGCACAGCGCCCAGCCCGACACCGAGGCGTGGATTATGTTGCGCACGGTGACGCCCGTGACTATCGACAGGTTGACGCACCACATATAGAACGCCAGATTGTGCACGCCGGCGATGGAGGCCGTCAGCCGAGGCACCACCTTGCGGCACGCCAAGGCCAGCGCAAGCGGCACCACGAGTACTACCATCACATTGCGCAGCACGGCCAGCGCAGCCTCTGCGAACGACACGTCAGCATCGCGCTCCACCAGCGGCAGAAGCAACGGCACCATTATCGCGGTGCCCACATTGTCCATCATCGTGTAGATTGTCATCGAGGCTATGCTGCCGCCCAACTTCTCCGTGACCACCGCCGCAGCGGCCGCCGTAGGACAGGCCAAACACACGAACACCCCCACGAGCACCAACCGCACATGCGCGTCGGCGACAGACACTATGCCCCACGCCAGCAGGCACGACATGACCCCACGGAGAAGCAGAAGCCACCAATGCCAGCGGCGTGGCCTCAAGTCGCGGATGTCTATCTTGCAATACGTGACGAACAGCAGGGCAAAGAGCAACACCGGCAACAGACTTATAAAACAGGGGCCGACCTTGTCGCCCGCAGGCTCAAGCGCGGGAATGCGCGCAAACAACAAATATATCATAGTGCCGACACACAGCGACACTACCAGCGACCACCTCTTGATAAACGAAAGTACATTCATTCGTCCTTACACCGAAATATAACCATCCCACCCCGAAAGAGGATGACATCCAAACGGACATAACCGCGCATGAGCCCAAGGCTCCCATCCAAGACTTTCAAATGCGCTTTTGCCATGACCCGCATTCTTTCTGTTGGCATGAACATCATATATAATAGAAGGTACGCGCGCGAAAGCGTGCATATCGCACATTGCGCCATGCGCAAGCTGCCACCGCCCGACAAAAAGCCCGACACAACGTGACACGCACATAAAAAGCCGCAAGCAAAAAGCATCCTGCCCGTGCCGCCACGGCGCGACGCCCCGCGCTCACCGCAAAGGCTACCGCTTCAGTTGCAGGCCGTCGCGGAAAGCATTGCCCACCTTTTCGCCCACGGCGAGGTAGGCATTGTGTACCGGGTCGAACGCAATCGGGCGGAGAAGAGCCGGGTCTATCTTGCCTTTCCCGTCGAGGACGGACTCATCGGCCGACACATTGACTATGCGCCCCACAAGGTGGCACGTGGCTGGGTCGTAACTGACAAGCTCACACTCCACCGCCATGGGCAGTTCCTTGATGAGCGGCGCATTGACGAACTCAGACTTCACGGCATGGAAGCCGGCCTTGGCAAACTTATCCGGCTCGTCGTTGGCGGACACCACGCCCACATAGTCGCAGGCCACCATCTGGCCGACAGTGCCCATGCTCACCGTGAATGCCTTGGAAACAAGTATGTTTGCCACCGTCTTATGGCCGGCAGACAGGCACATGTTCAGGCGGTCGTCATAATCCATTCCACCCCATGCCGCGTTCATCGCGTCGGGAACTCCGTCGGCGTCGTATGCGGCCACGATAAACACTGGCTGCGGATAAGTCCACGCTTTCACTCCAAAATTCTTTCTCATAGCATATCTCCTATATGACAGTAATCCAAACGCAATGGCCTACACCCGCGCAATGGCATGGGCAACCCACGCCACGCCGGCACGCCTTCCACCGACAAAGATACAAACTTTTGCTGACACGACAAACACGGCGCACCGATTTAATCCGGCTGGCCGCCATACTCCATTGCCGTATGCCGGCCTTTGCCCGATTAATGGCTTCCGCAATGGCAAATTGGCAAGCACGAGAGAGGCAAGAAAAGGGAACAATACAGTCCGCCACAACAAACGACTCGCAACACAGACCGTGGTAAATAATATTTACAACATCGGCAGGTGGCGGGCGACGGCAGGCGTTCAGCCCTGCAAAACGGGCCGTATCGCACCGCGAAAAGATGCGTTTCGGCTTCCAAAACGGGCTGTTTTGCAGGGCGAAACGGCATATATTGAAAAGTATCTGTAAACCAAGCTGTTACGATGCAGGTCAAAATGGCCGACAAGGCTGGGGCGCGCCATGAAAAATCCTTACAAAAACGATGGATGCACATGCGGCTATGGCGACAACAAAGCGGCTGAAACGATGGCGACGCCCATGCCGGGCGAGGCCGCATGAAGCGGCGTGACACAGCCCCGGCCATTCCTATCCGCCCAAGCGTCAGCCTTATATCAAGTGACAGGAAACCCCTGCACGCGCTTACGGCGGACAATCATGTTCCCGCAAGACCACAAAAAGCAGGATGGAAGCATGGCGAACACACGACGCACCGACAACATTTTGCGCAAAAAAACACGATGCGGCGCAAGGATTTCGCATATAATTCGTATATTTGCACGGCTCAAACCGCGAGCCAAACGATGGCGAAGCCCCCTTACAAAGAGTAAAACGACAACAAAACCAGAACTATGGAACTACCATTCGCAGAATCATGGAAAATCAAGATGGTGGAGCCCATCCGCAAGAGCACTCGCACGGAGCGCGAACAATGGATGAAAGAGGCTCACTACAACGTGTTTCAGCTTAAAGCAAGCCAAGTGTACATCGACCTGCTCACCGACTCCGGCACAGGAGCCATGAGCGACCGCCAATGGGCGGGCATAATGACCGGCGACGAGAGCTATGCAGGGGCGGACTCTTTCTTCAAGCTGAAAGAAACGATAACCCGACTGACGGGATTTGAGTACGTGATACCCACACACCAAGGCCGCGCCGCCGAGAACGTGCTCTTCTCTTACCTCGTGCACGAGGGCGACATCGTGCCAGGCAACTCGCCGTTTGACACCACAAAAGGGCACATAGAGGGCAGGAAAGCCACTGCCATGGACTGCACCGTGGACGAGGCGCGGCAAACGCAACTTGAGATTCCGTTCAAGGGAAACGTCGACCCGGCGAAGCTGGATCGCGTATTGGCCGAACACGCCGACCACGTGCCATTCATCATCGTGACCATCACCAACAACACAGCAGGCGGCCAGCCAGTGTCAATGGAGAATCTGCGTCAGGTGCGCGCCGTGGCCGACAAGTACGGGAAACCCGTAATCTTCGACTCGGCACGCTTCGCCGAGAACGCTTATTTCATAAAGACACGCGAAGAGGGCTACGCAGACAAAACGATAAAGGAGATAACGCGCGAGATGTTCTCACTGGCCGACGGCATGACAATGAGCGCAAAGAAAGACGGCATAGTGAACATGGGTGGCTTCATAGCCACCAAAAGGCAAGACTGGTATGACGGCGCAAAGGGGTATTGCGTGCAGTTTGAGGGTTACCTCACCTATGGCGGCATGAACGGGCGCGACATGAACGCACTGGCCATAGGCCTCGATGAGAACACGGAGTTTGACAATCTCGAGACACGCATACACCAAGTGCAACACTTGGCGAGCAAGCTCGATGAGTACGGCATACCCTACCAACGCCCGGCGGGCGGCCACGCCATCTTCATAGACGCGCCAAAAGTGCTCACGCACGTGCCGAAAGAGGAGTTTCCCGCACAGACGCTCACCATAGAACTGTATCTCGAGGCTGGCATCAGAGGCTGTGAGATAGGCTATCTGCTGGCCGACCGCGACCCCGTGACGCGCGAAAACCGCTTCGGCGGACTGGACCTGCTGCGTCTGGCCATACCGCGCCGCGTATATACAGACAACCACATGGACGTGGTGGCTGCCGCGCTGAAGAATGTCTACGACCGTCGCGAACAGATAACGCGCGGCGTGCGCATAGCATGGGAAGCCCCGCTGATGCGCCACTTCACCGTACAATTGGAGCGGTTGTAAGCCACTATCACATTATCATCGGCCTGCCGGCAATGGAACAGGGGGCTACCGCAGCCCCGTTTCTGCGCATACCGCAACGCCGGTAAGTCAAGACACAAGCCTATGGGGCTTCCTGCATGGAGAGGGGCCGCCCACGTCATGGGCGGCCTTTTTCCGCTTACAGCCATTGGTGAGCTTGGCTCCCATCCGCCAAATTAATGGCGAGATAGGCTCTCTTACAGATTTTTATGCGTAATTTTGCACCGACCAAATAATGACAAACATGAAGACTATCAACACAAGGCGGACAATCCGCAAATATTCAGACCGCGAAGTGACCGACGAACTGCTCGACAGACTGCTCGCGGAGGCCGCGCGCACACAGACAATGGGCAACCTGCAACTGTACAGCGTCGTGGTGACGCGCTCGAAAGAGGGCAAGGAGCGGCTCGCGCCGGCACATTTCAACCAGCCGATGGTGACCGAAGCCCCGGTGGTGCTAACCATCTGCGCCGACTACAACCGCACGTCCGCATGGTGCCGCAACCGCAAGGCTGAGCCGGGATACGACAATTTCCTTTCGTTCATGAACGCCGCCACTGACGCCCTGCTCTACACCCAGACGTTTTGCAACCTCGCCGAAGAAGAGGGCTTGGGCTTATGCTACCTCGGCACTACCGTCTACATGCCGCAAATGATTATAGACGCGCTGCGACTGCCCGAACTGGTAATGCCCGTAGCAACGCTGACAGTGGGCTGGCCGGCCGAAAACCCACCGCTCACCGACCGCCTCGGCAATGCCGCATTCGTGCATGACGAAACCTACAAGGACTACACTCCGGCCGACATCGACCGCCACTACGCTTACAAGGAAAGCCTCGAAGAGAACAAGCACTTCTGCGAGATAAACCAAAAGGAAACGCTCGCACAGGTGTTCACTGACATAAGATACACAAAGAAAGACTGTGAGGCCATGTCTGCCGGGCTGCTGGAGGCTTTGAAAAGGCAAAAATTCATGTAACGACAGACAACGGCAACAATGCCACGGACAGGCATAACCGCATCCGGCCTGGCCGAAAGGCATGACGGCAAGGATGGCCGACAAGCATGAAACGGAGGAGAGAGCCGGCCAGCCCGGCTCTCTGCGCCTATCCAACACGGAGCATTGGAGAATGGCGGGGATGAGCCGAGAAGCCATCATCGCACAACCGTCCGTCTTCACGCGGCATGACCGTCGGGCACACCAAGCCAAATCACATGATGACAACGCCCATCCTTATCTGTGAACCGACGACATCCACTTATGCCCGCACGTCGCAAAAAGCTGACAAACGTGCCGATTTGTGAGTCATGCCCATAAAAACACTTGGGACGCAAGCCTCTATTTGCTTTCGAAGAAACAACAAAAAGAGCCATGTCGCGCTTCCTTTCGAGTCGTGACATGGCTCTTTTCCTTAATAATGACACAGGCGACAAACCACACATTAAGATGGTATGACCCGCAGGAAACTCGCGTTTCCTCAACGCAGGCGTACAGGCGTGCCGACACAACAGCCGACACGCCTACACTCCCACTATCATATTTTCAGTTCACCAAGCACTCCTTGCCTCTCATTCAACGATGATTGGCTTGTACTTCGGCACAAGAGCCTTCATTATCACCCAACCTATGAGATAGGCAACGGCACAGATGCAGAACACAATCATATAACCGGCAGGTTTGCCTTCAAAGCCAAGAGCCTGCATATTCGACGCTTCAGCGTATGTAAACAGCTCGCCCGCGCCAAGATTGATGAGGAAAGAGCCGATGCCTCCGGCCATGCCTCCGATGCCCGTGACAGTGGCGATGGCCGACTTCGGGAACATGTCACCAATCGTTGAGAATATGTTTGCCGACCACGACTGGTGTGCCGCGCCAAGGATTCCGATAAGGATGATGGGGAACCACGGCGTGTTGAAGATGCCACCAAGCGGCTGTGCGAAGAGGCCGAGCAGCGGGAAGAACGCAAAAATGAGCATGGCACGCATACGTCCTGCATACGGATTCATTCCCCTGTTGATGAAGTATGTGGGCAATTTGCCGCCCAAGATGCTGAGCATCGTTATGAGGTAGAGCACGAAAATGAGCGTCATGCCCATCACATCGGTGGGATTGATGTTGAACTGCGAGCTCAAGTAAGCCGGTGTCCAGAACAGGAAGAACCACCATACGCCATCAGTCATGAACTTGCCGACGATGAACGACCAAGTTTGCCTGTAAGAGAAACACTTCAAGAAGCTTATCTTCGGGCCTTCGTCCGTGGCATCCTTAGGGTCGGTACCTGTGTCTGCATCTTGGTTGATGTACGTAAGCTCCGCGGCGTTCACTTTCTTATTCTCACTCGGCTTGCGGTAAACATACAGCCAAAAGCCCATCCACACATAGCCCAACGCACCGATTACCACGAAAGCCATCTCCCAACCGAAGAACTTTGCAAGCACCGGAATTGTAAACGGAGCCACGAGAGCACCCACAGACGCTCCGCTATTAAATATGGCGGTGGCGTAAGCACGGTCTTTCTTCGGGAAATATTCCGCCGTAACCTTAATGGCGGCGGGGAAGTTTCCTGCCTCGCCAAGAGCCAGGATGCAACGCGCAGACAGGAAAAGCCATACGCTAACCGTAGAGATGCGCAATGCGGCATCGGCTACTCCCGACTCGTCAAAAGCCCTAAGAGCCTCCTTCGCGCCCTCAAAGCCGACCAGCCAATTGCCGGTCACTATGCCGCTGGTGGCTATTCCGCAGAAAGCGTGGAGCACAGCACCCGTACTCCATATCCCAATTGCCCACAGATAACCTTTACGACTGTCCATCCAGTCAACGAATTTTCCCGCAAAAAGCATGCAGAAAGCATACACAATAGAGAATACGGCAGTAATGGTTCCATAGTCGGCATCCGACCAATCGAACTCTTGCTGGATTCCCCCCTCACCCGGATAGGTCAGCGACAACACTTGGCGATCCATGTAATTGATTGTTGTTGCGAAAAACAACATGACACAAATGACCCACCTGTAGTTGGTCATTTTAGTGGTTTTGATTGAATTCATCTGCTTCTCAAGATATAATTGTTAAGTTTTTAGTCTTCAATAGTTTGGCTGCAAAGATACATTTTTTTTGCTATACTCTGTTAACTACATGGTTAATTTTGCCAAAAACGGTAAAAGTTATGTCTCAATTCGGATGTCACGACACTTGCGGCAGGGGCATCGGATAAGCCATAACAGACCAGCTGCCACACACGGCAACGGCGAAAAAGCCTCCGTAAACGCCCGACAGCGCAGACACAACCCCATTGCGAGCCGCCGACCAACGGCGAACGACATAGCCGTCGCCTCCACTCAGTCTTGGTAATACACCTTTTTCACGCGGTTGCTCACGCTCGTAAGCACCTCGTAAGGTATGGTGCCAAGGGCGTCTGACAGCACCGTCACGGGCAGGTGCTCGCCGAATATCTCTACGGAATCGCCCTCCTTGCAGTCGATGTCGGTGACATCAACCATCGCCACATCCATGCAGATGTTGCCAATGTATGGGGCTTTCTGTCCATTCACGAGGCAATAGCAGCGGCCACAGCCCAGATGGCGGTTCAGTCCATCGGCATATCCTATGGGAATGGCGGCAATAACGCTGTCGCGCGTCAGCCTGCCCTTGCGACTATATCCCACAGTTTCCTCCTTTGGCACGTCGCGCAGCTGCAATATGGTGGTCTTCAGCGTGCTCACAGTGTTCAGGCATCGGTTGTCACGACTGTCTATTCCGTACAGTCCTAGCCCCAGGCGGCACATGTCAAGCTGTCTTTCCGGGAAGTGCTCTATGCCCGCCGAATTGTCCATGTGGCGCAATATCTTGTGGTCAAAAGCGGCTTGCAGCCGGCGGCTGGCATCATCGAAGAGCGCGAATTGCATTGCCGAGAAGTTGTCGAAGTCATCGCTGTCGGAGCCGACGAAGTGCGAAAACACCGAGCGCGGAATGATGGCGTTCTGCCGTTTCAGCCTGCTTATCAACTCGTCAATGTCTTTCTTGGGGTCAAAGCCGAGACGATGCATGCCCGTATCTATCTTGACATGCACGGGCCACCGGGTGATGCCCTCCTTCCCGGCGGCGCGGATGAGAGCGTCCATCAGCCGGAAGCTGTACACCTCGGGCTCAAGGTCATAGTCGAACATGGTCTTGAAAGCCGTCATTTCGGGGTTCATAATCATGATGTTGCCCGTGATTCCGTTCTTGCGCAGCGTCACGCCCTCATCGGCCACGGCCACGGCGAGATAGTCCACGCAGTGTTCCTGAAGCGTCTTGGCCACCTCCACAGCTCCCGCGCCGTAGGCATCAGCTTTCACCATGCAGACAATCTTCGTATCCGGACGCAAGAAAGAGCGGTAGTAGTTCAAGTTGTCCACGAGGGCATTGAGGTTCACCTCGAGTATCGTCTCATGCACTTTCCGTTCCAACAGCTCCGTTATGCGGTCGAAACCGAAAGAGCGTGCTCCCTTGATAAGCACCACTTCGTTGATCAGCGAACCGAATAGCGCACTGTCGACAAACTGTTCCACATTGGCGAAAAAGTGTTTGTCAGCCACACCTATCGCCTCCGCCTGGGCCGATATGTCGGGGCCTATGCCTATGAACTTGCCCACCCCACGCTTCGAGGCCAACTCACCCACAGCAAAATAAAGGTCGGCCGGCCTTTCGCCGCTCTGCTGGATGTCGCTCAAAATGAGCGTGCGCCTGCGTCCGTTGTGGTCCGGGCGGCGGTTCATGAAGTCGAGGGCTATGTCGAGCGAGTTGATGTCGGAGTTGTATGAGTCGTTGATTAGCGTGCAACCGCGCCGTCCCTCCTTCACTTCGAGGCGCATGGCCACCGGCTCCAGCGTCGCCATGCGCTCCGCAAGGGCGGCAGGCGACAGGCCGAGGTGGAGCGCCACGCAGGCACACGCAAACGAACAGTCGAGCGAGGCTTCGTCGATGAACGGCAGAATGTAACTCCCCTCCGTTCCTTTATATATATAGCGGACGGTGGACGTGGCTCCGTCACTGTCGACTTGCGGCACGTAGAACGCCGCGTTTTGGCTCTGCCTGCTCCACCCTATCTTATCGCCGGCATATCCTGACTTGCGCAGGCAGCGACCCACAATCTCGTCATCGGAATCATACACCACCACGCGCGCGTCGTGGAATAGAGCCATCTTCTCGCCGCATTTCTCCTCCAAGGAGCGGAAATTCTCCTGATGGGCCGCGCCAAGCGACGTGAGCACGCCTATCGTGGGCTGTATTATGTCGCGCAGGGCTTGCATCTCGCCGGGCTTGCTTATGCCCGCCTCGAAAAGGGCCACCTGCGAATGTTCGCCAAGCAGCCACACAGACAGCGGCACGCCCACCTGAGAATTGTAGCTCTTGGGCGAGCGTGTGACCGCCATCGAGGGCGAAAGCAAATGGTAAAGCCACTCCTTCACCATCGTCTTCCCGTTAGACCCTGTTATGCCCACCACGGGGATGTCGAACTCGTCGCGGTGGCGTTCGGCCAGACGCTGCAAGGCCTCGAGCGTGTCAACCACCTTGAGGAAGTTGGCTCCGGCGTAGCCATCCATCCCGCCGGGCAGCCTGCTCACCACGAAATTGCGCACCCCCCGGCGATAAAGCTCCGCTATGTACCTATGGCCGTCGTTACGTTCGGAGCTTAACGCGAAGAAGAGGGTCTCTTCGGGGAAGCACAACGAACGGCTGTCTGTAAGAAGCCACGCTATGCTCGCGTCGGCCTCGCCTATGCGGCGCGCCCCTATGAGCGTGGCTACTTTCTCGATTGAATATTTCATTGCATTGTCGTTTATGCGCCGCGGCGCACTGTAAGCAATGCAAAATTAGCGCAAATAGCCCGAAAGGCAAAAGGTTTCCGCCATTTTTTAGGGCACCGGAGGAAAGAAATGCGGAAGCCATGCCAAGCCGGCGGAACAGGAATGAACGACTCGGCGCACGCCGCACATCCGCAAGGCGCGGCGGGACTGGCAAGGAGCTGCCGCACGCTGCCGAGTTGCCCGGCAGCCGTCACAGTTCAAGGTCGGGATAACGAACCTTCAACGCGGCGGCTTTCTCCATTGTGGCGCGCATGAAAGCCTTGTAATCCTCGCTTTCGGGATTGAACGGCCTATGGCCCAAGGCTTCCTTTATGGGCCGCCACTCGCCGATGAACCTCTTTGCCGCAGGACTGAGATACACCTCCGACAGGCGTTCCCATATATAGTCGATGGCCTGCTGCGAGGGGTGCAGCATGTCGGGAGCATAGAAACGGTAGTCGCGCAGCTCGTCGCACACTATCTCGTAAGCGGGAAAATAAGCGCAACGCGCGTCGCCCGCCACCACCCTATCGGCCGCGAGCAACAGCGTGGCCTTAGACAGTTGGCTGCCGTGGTAACCATACTTGGCGTAGCGTATGGGGCTTACCGTGAGCACCACACGGAGGTCGGGACACCGCTCTGCCAGCACATCGACGGCGCGGCGCAGGTAGCCGACGCACTCATCGACCGTAAGCTCCCGCTCGGTGAACAGCCGCTGAGGCCGCTTGCGGCAGTTGTCCACTATCTCTCCCGTCTCATTGAGTATGTAAACATGGTTTGTGCCGAGGGTCAGGAATGCCACCCTCGGAGCGACATCGGTTTGCTCCACCGTGCGCAATATGCTCGCCGGGTTGTACATCACGCCGAAAGGGTTGACCACCGCGCGGAACTTCTCCTCGACAAACCGCCGGCCGATGCTGTCGGCAAAGCACGAGCCGACGAAGAGCATACGTTCCTGCGGCTCTATGAGGAAGTCGGGGCGGGGCACATCGACTATTGTCCTGAAATCCATGAATTCTCGCTTTTAAATGTGACACACGCCTGCAAACTTACACAAAAATCGCGAAACAAGCCGCAGGCGCAGGCGCATTTTTGGAGACAAACGCCGCGAAAGGAGCAACCGAGGCCGGCTTTTTTGTAAAAATATTTCATATCAGGAAGTCTCTTTGCCCACATCGCGCAACGGATTGATTCACAATCGGTTGCAAAACGGGTCGTTTCGGGGCGCAAAACAGCCCGTTTCAGCTTGCGAAAAAGGCCGTTT
>CAZKMT010000017.1:0-39579 GCA_964554115.1 uncultured Prevotella sp. | reverse complement strand
TACATAAAGAGCCATCCGCGCTGGCGGCTGTCGCTGCAAACGCACAAGTTGGCCGACTTTGCGTGATATCAAAGAATGTTAAACCCTCCGTGCGTCAACAAAGTTTCATCAACAAAGAAACATAGACAAATAATGTTGACTGCGCCGCAAACAGCCAAAAACGATACATTAATAAGGGTAATGGCACGACACGCCACAAAACACAGATTTAAAAACGTAGGTTAAGATTATCCTATTGGTATATTTCATTTTATTTACAGCCGGATTTGCGCTAACTTTGGTCTCGATTTATTGAGGTAGAATAGGCAACACACGGATTCACGCCGGTCGCGGCCACCGGACGGGAGCGTTCCGCGATGGCGTTTCCGCGACACAAAAACCGACAAACGGAACACATTGAAGCCACACAGAACACGCAAAGTCAACCCGCAGCGCAAGCCTGAGGGCAAACTTGCCGAAACAGACTTAATGCCACGTACCTCAGCCAACGCAAAAGGACTGCGCCCAAGACGGAACGCTCGGAACGTCAATCCTGTCGCCGACTTTTGTCGGCACATCTCGCAGGCGGGTTCCAATTCAAGAAACGAGACGATTACAGACCTCTACATTACTACCGCACAATGATGAAAAGCTTGAGGCAAACGGAATTGCAAGCACCCGTAACGCGACCATGTCCGACACCCAAGGCGATGCCCGGCACAAGCAATGCCGCAACGGCATAGGCAACGCGCACAGGCCGTGACAGGTGACCGAAAGGCATGACGTGACGGAACAGCCTCAAGGGAAAATGTATTTATCGCGTGCAGGGGGAAATGGGCGCAAAGCCCTTTCCCCCTGCGCAACTTACGGGTGACGCCATGCGAAACGCAGGTGTGGGGCGCATAATAACCCCACACAAAGCCACTTACGGCTGTTTTTGGTTACAAAGTTTGTCTGTTCCGATTTTTTTATTGATATTTGCAATGGCCTAAGAGCCAACGACAACCCCAAGACCTGTCGTCAAGCCATTCCAAGGCACGATGCAGAGCGGCACAAGTCGACGCTCCGCTTGGTTGCCATGACCCAGCAATATGCCTATGCACGGACTTTACATTACCTCCATCGTAATCTACGAGATTATTGCCGCCATGGCCGTAATCCACGTATTGATGGACAACCGACAGCCGGCCAAGACCATGGCGTGGGCTCTCGTGATATTCTTCGTGCCCGTGATTGGCATCGTGCTCTACCTCTTCTTCGGCGTGAACACCCGCAAGGAGCGCATGGTGAGCCAGCGCAGCATGGACCAGCTCACCAAGCGGTCGATGCTGGAGTTCTGCGAGCAGCGCGACTTACACCTGCCCGAACAATACCGGCAGACAATAGACCTGTTCATCAACCAAAACACAGCCCTGCCTTTCAACAATACCGTGACCGACATCTACACCACCGGCAGCGACTTTTTCCTCGCATTGCTCTCCGCCATAGGCCATGCTGAAAGCCACATCCACATAGACATGTACATTTTTGCCGACGATGCGCTTGGCAATCTCGTGGCCGACGCACTGACAGACAAGGCGCGGCAGGGCGTGGAGGTGCGCGTGATATACGACGACGTGGGCTGCTGGAACGTCAGCCACCGCTTCTTTGAGCGAATGCGCGAGGGCGGCATCGATGTCAGGCCTTTCCTGCCCGTAAGGTTTCCATCGTTCACCAGCAAGGCAAACTACCGCAACCACCGCAAGATAGTGGTCATCGATGGCCGCGTGGGCTTCATCGGCGGCATGAACATCGCGCTCAGATACGCCAAGGACAGCGGCGCGACGGCATGGCGCGACACGATGGTAAGACTCACGGGGGGAGCCATCTACGGACTGCAGCGGGCGTTCCTCCTCGACTGGTACTTCGTTGACCGCACGCTCATCTCCAGCCGCAAGTACTACCCCCCGCCCGCAAGCAACCTCCGTTCCGACTGCATCGCGCAGATAGTGACGAGCAGTCCGATATCCCCATACCCCGAAATCATGCAAGGCTACGTGCGCATCATACTCGGTGCGCACAGCTACATTTACATCGAAACGCCCTACTTCCTGCCCACGGAATCCGTGCTTTTCGCACTGAAGACGGCATCGCTCGGCGGCATCGACATCCGCATCATCGTGCCGAGCAAGAGCGACGCGCGCTTTGTAGAGTGGGCCAGCCGCTCTTACTTGCGCGACATGGTTGACGCGGGGGTAAAAATTTACCTCTACAAAAAAGGATTCTTGCACAGCAAACTTATGGTGTGCGACGACTCACTGGCTACATGCGGCTCCACCAACGTAGACTTCCGCAGCTTTGAAAACAATTTCGAGAGCAATGCTTTCTTCTATGATGGCGAGACGGCCATGCGCTTCAAGGAAATATTCTTGCGCGACCAAGAGTGCTCTACGCCGTTCAACGAAGTGGCAAAACTCAATCCGCCACGCTTCTCCACACGCCTGTGGGAGAGCATCACCCGCCTGCTTTCGCCCGTGCTCTGACGCACATCCGGACACGCTCCTTGTGCCTCCACACCATGACACCATCGCGGATGGCGCACATCGCCAAACGTCCGGGCAAACAATTTTGTAAAGATAATTCACAAAGGGAACAGCCTTTCCGCCTCACACAAAACCGCGATGCAACCGGCTGACTTCCAGACCGTTTGCGAGATGGATCGTTTTGCCGTCCAAAACAGAGCGTTTTACCTTGCGAAACAGGCCGTTTCGCAGTCTGAAACGGCCTGTTTCGCAAAGCGACATGCGCCGCCCGGCACGGAAAGAAGAATTTTGTAATGATTATTTACCGCAACCCATATAATGGATTCACCCCAAGCCCCCTCAGTCTCCAAGCATCCCCGACTTTCGGGAAAGCCGAACAAGGGGGCGGCACATCAGTTGCGGAATATCGAAAAGTTCACGCTTCCATAGACACGACGCTCCACAAAGCGTGCATCAGAGCTGAAATCATTGGCCTTGCCATGCTCAAAAACAAACATACCGCCATCGGCCAACAGTCCACCATCGAGCACCATTGCCGGCACTGACGACAATTCGGGAAGCGTATAGGGCGGGTCGGCAAATATGAAATCGAACTTACGGCGACACGACTTCATGAACTTGAACACATCGGCGCGCAACGGCAAACAGTTGGCCGCGCCTATCTTCTTGAGGCACTTCACTATGAAAGCGTGATGCTCGCGCTCCATCTCCACGCTCACCACACTGGCACAACCGCGCGACAGAAGCTCAAGCGTTATGCTGCCCGTGCCCGAGAAGAGGTCGAGAGCCGTCTTGCCCTCAAAGTCGATGTAGCCCGTCATCACGTCGAACAGGCTCTCCTTGGCAAAGTCGGTGGTCGGCCTGGCCTTGAACGAGCGCGGAATGTCGAAATGACGTCCCTTGTATGTCCCTGTAATTATCCTCATGTCGTCATCTCCCCTTTATGTAATATGCCATCAAGTCGTAAGGCAACCCTTTCACGAGCGATGCCGGTGCCCGGTTGAAGTCGCCCACAGGGTTTATCACGTAGACCCTGAGCAAGAACCTCCTAAGCTCTTCCAGCAACCACTCGCGCTCCGGTATGTCGCCCACAATGTGCAGTTCGTCGTGCTCCGACTGCAGCATCAACTGCTTCCACACGTAGAGAATGAAGTACAACGCATCGTGGGAGTGGTTCACGTCGAAAGCGTTGCAATACTTGAAACGGTTTTGGGCAAAACAGAATATCTCGAGCTTCTTGTCGTGGAAATAGCCATACAACTTGCCGCGCGGACCTATGAAGCTGCGCTGGTGAAGATATTTCCACACGGGAGACATGGCGCAACTGACTTTCACGTCGTCAAAGTGGTCGTCAACGACAAGGTTCAGATCCTTGTTGACCGAAAACACGGCCACTGCATTAAGTTCCGGCAACACATTCCACACCAGCTTGTCGGGTTCGCCCTTCGGGTAGGAGTGACGATAAAGAACCATGGAATCGGCGTCGCGAAAGAGGTCTATCGGCACCATGAGCACCGGAGAATCCACCACGAGCATCGCCCGCTTGAAGTCCAACGCCGGCAGTTGCGCCGTCTTGAACGCCTCGCGCAAGTTGGCGGCCATGGAAATGCCGCTCCTTACCGTGTATGGCTCGAATGCCACGCTGTTGCCCTCCGGGGCAACGTTCACGGCTGAGAACGACAGTGAGTGGCGGCTTACACGTATGGTAAGTCGCCGTCCGGCAGTGGCCATCATGTTGCTTACGACTGCTTCCATTGTCTGTTTACTATTGTTGTCGCAAGAGCGTCGCCCACGCGAACATACCGTCCGCCGCCACTTTCAACACTTTGGCGCGCGCCGCTTAGCTGATGCAAAGATAATGCAAAAAATCGAAAAAGCGAAGTGGGAGACGCTAAATGCTGCGCAAAGCCCATAAAAGGACATGAACGGCTGAAGCTGAAGCAGCACCGGCCGATTCCGCAACCGCGAACACGGACGCCCTCAACCGTCCGCCTGCCACAGACTCACGCCATCGCCGAGAGCAAAAAAATGCGGTGGCCACGCCAGCAAGGCGTGACAACCGCATTACCAATTGGATCCGGCTCCTCCACCGCCGGAGTCGCCGCCTCCAAAACTGCCTCCACGGAAGCCTCCTCCGCCACCGAAGCCACCACGCCCGCCACTCAACAGCGAACCGATGAACAGGCCACCAAGGAAAGCCCCGAGACCGGAGCCGCCATGATTGTCGCCCCCCATGTCGGTGTGTTCCACCTTCACTCTGCCGCAATTTCCGCAGACGAGCACCCTTTTGCGCATACGGTGGCCGTTCGCGCCACGGTAATAATCGGTGGACATCACGTCTAATGCGCGCTTGCCACAGGCAGGACACCGCTGCTTGTGGTGGCCGAAAGCGCCGGTCATGTAGAGCGCGAAGCACAAAATGGCCGCCAAAATAATCCATGTGCCCCACCCTACACCGCCTGCGCCATCCGTTTCCGGCTCCATCGAGCCATCGAGCACGGCGCAAACGGCCATGCAACCGGCCACCATGCCGCCGCTGATGTCACCCTGACGGAAAGCGGGGAGCATACGGCGAGTCTGTATGCGCTTGCACAACGCATCGGTGAGAAAGCCCTCTATGCCATATCCGGTGTGGAATCTTATGCTCTTCTGGTCGCCCACAAACAATATGAGCAGGCCGTTGTTGCTGCTCTCCTTGCCTATGCCCCAATAGCGGAACAACGCTTGCGCGAAGTCAACCGGCACCGCGTCGCCAATCGAAGGCACCATGACCACGGCGGCTTCGATGCCTGTGGCGGCCTCAAGCTGACAGAAGAGCGCATCGATGGTGTCGCGCGCGGCGGCAGAGAGCAGCCCCGCCGGGTCGGAGACGTGGCGACGCACATCGACCCGCCGCACGTTTGGCACGCTCTCCACTGTGTAGACGGTGTCTTGCCCAACGGAAGCCACCGCCTGCAACACGGAAATGAGCGATATGAAAAACAGCGCAAAACGTCTCATGACCTATTGTCAAAACTGCACTTCGGGTGCATTCTCAGTTCCCTCTGCAGCCTCGAAATACGACTTTTTGTCAAAACCGAACAGTCCGGCGAGTATGTTTCTGGGGAAGCGGCGGATGGCCACGTTGTATGCCTTGGCCGCATCGTTGAAGTCCTTGCGCGCTACTGTGATGCGGTTTTCCGTGCCCTCGAGCTGCGACTGCAACTCAAGGAAGTTCTGGTTGGCCTTAAGGTCCGGGTAGTTCTCTACCACCATGAGCAGCCGTCCCAATGCCGCCGACACGTTGCCCTGTGCCTTTTGGTATGCCGCTATGCTTTCAGGGGTGAGGTCTGAGGGGTCAACCCTCACCTGCGTGGCCTCGCTACGCGCCGTGACCACGCCCTCGAGTGTTGTCTGCTCGTGCGCGGCATAGCCCTTGACCGTGTTCACGAGGTTCGGTATCAAGTCAGCACGACGTTGGTACTGCGTCTCCACGTTGGCCCATTTCCCAGCTACCTGCTCGTCCATCGACACAAGGCCATTGTAGCCTGTCACACACCACAGCAAGAGAATCACCACGATTGCCCCTGCAATAATCCATCCCAGATGTTTCTTTACATTCATTTTTCTTATTGTTGTTGATTTGTTAATAATGCACAACGGCTACTCCCAGCTCGCGGCGGTCATGCCGGGAATCTCCACATCGCCGAATTTCAGGCCGGGATACTTGCCCGAAGCCTCGGCATCGGCCTCCACTGCCTCCACCCGCCCGACGCCAAGGTCACCGAGAAAGTCGGCATAGCGCACTCCGCACTCTACCGTAGGCACCGTGTCTCCGCCCATGGAAACGACCCGTCCAACGGCCAAATCGAAGCGTTTGCCACCGCCATACGGTATCACCGCGGCGGAATCGGCCAAATATCCACCGGCCACCAACGTGTCCAATGAGCCGCAATAGCGGCCATGGTCACTCAGAAACCGGCTCTCCGCAGCCCGGATGGCAAGTAGCCTCTGCCGCACCGCCGCCTCACGCGTCGTCCTCTCGCTGTCGAAGTCGACCGTAGATGTTATGCTCCTTACGCATATCCACAGCAACAGCGCAGCCACCATGGCGAGCGTTGCGTTAATAATCTTGTTGCCTTTAGCCATCAATATCTTTCCATCACCTCCTCCAGCTTTTTGGCGCGACCGTTTTTCTTCTTGTTGAACAAGGAGAAGAAGTCGAACGTAAGCAAAGGAACTGACCGCGGCACCATTCTTTGCCGGCGCGCAATCTCATTCCACCATTCCTTTATCTCGAACCCAACCTGCGGCATGTTGCCATAAATCACCACCTCGTTGAGTGCCCTGTACTTGCGCATCAACTCAACAGTGTCGGTCAATTCTTCACGCAGCAGATGCCGCGCCTCATATCCCGTGTGGCCGAATGTAAGGCTGTCGATGGTCTCAGGGATGCTGAACTCTCCCCTGTAATTGGTCATTTGCTGACTCACATCCGCCGAATTGAGCGTCAGCATCACGCCTCCTATGGGAACTCTTGTCTCCATGTCCACCACAACACCCTCTATCTGGGCCTGTGCGCAAACAGTACTTACGGCGCAAAGCAATGTCATTAAGCAGTTCCTTGACATAAGACCTCCTTTTTACTACATTAATAATATCCATCCCATGCGCAGCGAATGATGTGCCGGGAAGCACATTTCCCACCTTAGCCCGCCACACATGACTTACAAACACAATGCCAAACAACGCAAAGAACGCACCGAACCGATGCCGTCTCCAACATACCTTAACACATGGGCAATGACAAACAGACGAAATGGAAACGTGTTTACTCATTGCCAACGCAGCTTGGGTTATACAAAGATAGCAAATACCTTTCAATGGAAGCATTGGCGATGGCCGGCTTTGTTGTTTTTTTTGATGTTTTAATCTTTCTTTCCCGGCTTTTTGTCTAACTTTGTGCGAGACTAAAGACATGACATGTTGACAGACGAACTGAAAGCAATGATTCTGCGTGGGATAGGCCACAGCCCCACAACCGACCAAGCGCGAACCGCCGAAGTGTTTGCCCTCTTCATGACAGCGCGCCCCGACAACACCGCAATGATAATGCGCGGGGCGGCCGGAACAGGCAAGACCACCTTAGCGGCATCCATCGTACACGCATTGGAGGCTCTAAGGTGGCGCATGGTGCTGCTCGCTCCCACGGGGCGGGCGGCAAAGGTATTCGCGCTGAACGCAGGCCATCCGGCATACACCATCCACCGACGCATCTACCGACAAAAGTCGCTCCGTGCCGACATGTCGGGCTTTTGCCTCAATGACAACCTGCACACCAACACGCTGTTCATCGTCGACGAGGCCTCGATGGTGGCCAACACGGGCACGCATGACGCCTCCTTTGGCAGCGGCCACCTGCTCGATGACCTCGTAAAGTATGTCTATGGCGGGCAAGGATGCCGCCTGATGCTCATAGGCGACCGGGCACAGCTGCCGCCTGTAGGCGAAGAAGAAAGCCCGGCACTGCGGACAGAGACACTCGAAGCATACGGCCTATCGGCCTACGAAGCAGACCTCGACGAGGTAGTGCGCCAAAGCGAAGGCTCCGGCATACTATACAACGCCACCATGATACGCCGCATGATAACACACGACGAGCTTGACGGTCTTCCAATGATGAAGCTGAAAGGCTTCGCCGACATAAGCATTGTGACGGGAGACGAACTGGTGGAATCCATAGCGTCGAGCTACAGCCATGCCGGAATAGATGAAACCATAGTGATAACACGCAGCAACAAGCGGGCAAACATCTACAACAGAGGCATCAGAGCCATGGTGCTGGGCTGTGAAGAGGAGCTTGTCACCGGCGACATGCTGATGATTGTGAAAAACAACTACTACTGGACTGAACTTGAGAAAAAGTCAACCGAGGATGGAAACAGAGCTAAGACGGACAGCGACAATGGCGACACCGACATACCATCGTTCCTCGCCAACGGCGACAGAGCCATGGTGCGCCGCGTGCGCAACTGCCGTGAAGCATACGGATTCCGCTTTGCCGACATAACCATAACGATGCCCGACTATGACAATTACGAACTGACGGCAACCACGCTGCTCGACACTCTTGGCACAGACGCTCCCGCACTCAACCGCGAACAATCCGAAACGCTGTTCAATGCCGTACTGGAAGACTACGCCAACGTACCGCTGAAAGCCGACAGACTGAAGCGACTGAGGCAAGACACCTGCTTCAATGCCCTGCAAGTGAAGTACGCCTACGCCGTGACATGCCACAAAGCGCAAGGCGGGCAGTGGGCGCACGTCTATGTGGATCAAGGTTACATGACCGCCGACATGCTAACGCCGGCCTACATCCACTGGCTCTACACAGCTTTCACGCGGGCGACCGAACGGCTGATGCTCGTCAACTGGCCGACAGCGCAGTGCGCCGACAGCGTGGAATAACGCCCCGACACACTTCTGCGCCTCCCTTGGCAAGACGATGAGGAATCGCCCGCAGGCAGGCGCAGAAGTCATGCGCACCCTCACTTCTTGTCGTAAGCATGCACAGGATAGTCTATCGTGTAATGCAGTCCGCGGCACTCTTTGCGTTCCAAAGCCCAGCGAGTAATCAGGTATCCAACGTTAATCATGTTGCGAAGCTCACAGATGTCGCGGCTCGCCTTGACGCGCTTGAACAGTCTTTCCGTCTCTTCGTAGAGCATGTCAAGGCGATCCCATGCCCTATGCAGACGCAAGTCAGAGCGGACTATGCCCACATAGTTGCTCATTATCTGGCACACTTCTTTCACACTCTGCGTTATCAGCACCTTTTCCTCGTTGGTCATGGTGCCCTCATCGTTCCATTCCGGCACCCTGTCGTTAAAGTCATATTCATCGACATGGGCCAATGAGTGCCTCGAAGCGGCGTCGGCGTAGACGACAGCCTCTATCAGAGAGTTGCTGGCAAGGCGGTTGCCACCGTGCAATCCGGTACACGAGCACTCGCCGATGGCATAAAGCCGCTCTATGCTCGATTCGCCGTTGAGGTCTACTTTTATTCCACCGCACATATAGTGGGCCGCCGGCCTGACCGGAATGTAATCAGTCGTTATGTCAATTCCTATCGACTTGCATTTCTGGTAAATGTTAGGGAAGTGACGGCGCGTTTCTTCTGCGTCCTTGTGCGTCACGTCCAAGTACACGTGGTCTATGCCATGCATCTTCATTTCTTTGTCTATGGCACGGGCAACGATGTCGCGCGGGGCCAAAGACAGACGCTTGTCGTACTTCTCCATGAACGTGGTGCCGTCCGGCAGGCGCAATATGCCGCCATAGCCTCGCATGGCCTCTGTGATGAGGAACGCGGGATGGGTCTCTCCTGGATGGTAAAGCGCCGTGGGATGAAACTGCACGAACTCCATGTCGGCTACCGTTCCTTTCGCCCTGTACACCATGGCCTCACCGTCACCGGTGGCTATCATGGGGTTTGTCGTGGCCTGATAAACGGCTCCACAACCTCCCGTGCACATCAGTGTTACCTTGCTCAAGTAAGTGTCCACTTTCCGGGTGTCTGGATTTAGCACATAAGCACCGTAACATTGTATGTGCGGCGAGCGGCGCGTCACTCTCACTCCAAGATGATGCTGGGTGATAATCTCCACCGCAAAGTGATTTTCCTTTATCTCAATTTCGGGGTTACTGCGCACGGCCTCCATCAGCCCGCGCTGTATCTCTGCCCCGGTGTCGTCGGCATGATGCAGTATGCGGAACTCCGAGTGGCCTCCTTCGCGGTGCAAGTCGTACTTACCGCCGCTGGTTCTGTCAAAGTTCACTCCCCATTCCTCCAGCTCCTTGATTTGCCCCGGGGCGTTCCTTATCACCTGCTCCACGGCACGCCGGTCGCTTATGTAGTCGCCGGCTATTATCGTATCCTCTATGTGCTTCTCGAAATTGTCCACTTCCAGGTTGGTGACCGAGGCCACTCCTCCTTGCGCAAACGAAGTGTTGGCTTCTTCAAGTGAAGTCTTACATATAATGCAAACTTTGCCCTTGTGCGCTCTTGCCACCTTAAGGGCATAGCTCATACCGGCGACACCTGCGCCGATAATCAGGAAATCATACTTGAAAACCATGTTGAAATGTTTTTAAATCCAACTGCAAATGTACATAAAAAAACCGATACGCATACAAGACGTGTGCCACTATTCACCATTACACCCATCAAAATCGCCAACGCCGACGGAGAAAAGCTGCATCGCAGAAACTTTGCCGCGCCATCCGAACGGGCTGAAGCACAAGCCGCCGACAGGCCATACGGCACGCATACCAAGGCCAGCCATGCCTTTGCATTGCCTCAACGCCACACCCACCGCCCATGCAAGGCGATACGGCCGCGACCCGGCTCGGGCGCAACCCGGGCGCGGCGCAAGAAACATGCCGCCAAACTTATTGCTCCACATGTTTTGCCCGTTTGCGCATTTTCTGTAATTTTGCATCAACGAACAGACTAAACCATCAACATGCATCTCTCTCTACACCTCCAGACATTGCTCGCCTTGGCTTTGATGCCGACAATCTTGCAAGCGCAAGACAGCAGCCACAGTTACCCGCCAACCGTGGAAAGCGCATGGACAGAGGCAGCCGACACCATCTCCGCCGACACGACTGAGATGGTCGCCACACCCGCTTGGCCACTCAACGTGCAGACGCAAATAGACAGACTGTTGCAAGACAGCATGTTCGACACATCGCAAGTCGGAATCATGGTCTACGACCTCACAGCCGACAGCGCCATCTACCGCCACAACGAACGCCAGCTGCTGCGTCCCGCCTCCACCATGAAATTAATCACGGCCATAGCGGCCATCGACCGCCTGGGCGGTTCTTTCCTGTTCAACACATCGCTCTTTTACACCGGAACGGTGGAAAACAACACGCTGACTGGCGACATCTATCTCGTTGGCGGCTTCGACCCTCACTTCAACAACGACGACATGCAGGCCTTCGTAGAGAGCATACAACGCATGGGCGTGGACACAGTGAGGGGCAGGATAGTGGCCGACAAGTCAATGAAAGACTGCAATCTGCTGGGCGAGGGCTGGTGCTGGGACGACGACAACCCCACACTCTCACCCTTGCTCATATCGCGCAAAGACTGCTTCGCGACACGCTTCACGGAAAAAATGCGCTCCGATGGCATGGTAATTGAGGCCGACACCACTGAGGGCAGGCTTCCGGCAGACGCCTATCCGGTGTGCAGGCGCACGCACACCATAGACCAAGTGCTAATGCCGATGATGAAAGAGAGCGACAACCTGTGCGCCGAAGCCATGTTCTACCAACTCGGAGCCGCGACCGGAGCGCATCCGGCCACGGCGCGCCACGCCCGCCGCACAGTGCGCCAACTTATAGAAAAGGTCGGACTGCGCCCCGACGACTACCGCATTGCCGACGGCAGCGGCCTGTCGCTCTACAACTATGTGTCAGCCGAACTTGAAGTACGGCTGCTACGTTATGCCTACGAGAACACCAACATCTACACGCACCTGCTGCCATCGCTGCCCATTGCGGGCGAGGATGGCACCTTGCGCAAGCGCATGACCGGCACGTTTGCCGATGGCAACGTGCGCGCGAAGACGGGCTCCGTGACAGCCATCAGCTCATTGGCGGGCTACTGCACCGCAGCCAACAGCCACGTGCTGTGCTTCTCCATCATCAACCAAGGCCTAACCCGCGGCTCTCTGGGGCGGGCTTTCCAAGACAAGGTGTGCGCCCTGCTCTGCCAACCGTAATGGCCGTGAACGGCAAACGGCCGCAACACAAAACACAACACTCATGAAAAAACTGATAATAGAAATCGAAGAACTGCTATCCGCGTCGGGAGTAGGCAATACGTGGCTGATGCCGATGGTCTACATCATCCACATGCTGCTGACAGCACTGCTTGCGTGGGGAGTCTATAAGCTGTGCTACCTCTTCCTGATGCCCATGCTGACCAAAATAGCAAAGAAGACGGAGGCTACCTGGGACGATCTCCTGCTAAACCCACACTCCCAACGCGCCTTGTGCCGCATAGCACCGGCCATTGTGGTATGGCTGCTGCTGCCTGAGGTGTTCTACCGCCTGCCCGCCATTGTCGATGTCGCGGAGCGAGTAACGTCAATCTACATCACCGTCATGACCATGCTGATGTGCTTGTCGGTGGTCGATGCGTTCAAAAACTATGAAGACAAACGCCATACCGCGCTCCAACAATACTACCACACATTCTGTGGCGTGCTGAAGATACTCATAATCTTCCTCTCTGTAATAGTCATGGTGGCCATAGCCATCAACCGCAGCCCGCTAACGCTGATTGCGGGGCTGGGCGCGACGTCGGCCATTCTGATGCTCGTATTCAAAGACACCATATCCGGCCTCGTGGCCGGCATACGCCTCACGAGCAACGACATGCTGCACCGCGGCGACTGGATAACCGTGCCCAAGGCCGACATCAACGGCATAGTGGAAGACATAACGCTGACCACGGTGAAGGTGCGCAACTTCGACAACACCATACTGACCATCACGCCGCAGACCCTCGTGGACGATTCGTTCCAGAATTGGATAGGCATGAGGCAAGGCAACGGACGCCGCGTGAAGCGTATGGTGTACTTCGACTTCCTGAGCATACGCCCCGCCGACGACGCCCTGCGCACCACATTATCCACCCGCTATGGATTCAAGCCGGAAGAGATGGAGCCGGGCGTGGTCAACATGACACTGTTCAGGCGATACGTGGAACGCTATCTCGGCAACCACCCCGACGTAAACACCGACATGATGTTCGTGGTGCGGCAGCTCGAGGCCACCAACACCGGCCTGCCCATCGAGTTCTATTTCTTCCTCAAACAGAAAGAGTGGAAGCACTACGAGCACCAGCTGGCCGACATAATGGACCGCATCTATGCCATAATACCCGATTTCGGACTGACGGTCTACCAGCGTTACTCAGACGGACAACGGGCCTGACCAAGCCCGGCAGTCCGCAGGCAAAGCTCCATTGAGCCGTTTTATTATACCTCTTCGGGTATAATAAAACATAAGACACAATGAATTATACCCTAAAAGGTATAATATTGTTGTTTTTTTGCTATCTTTGTACCCAAACGGGTATAATATGTCAGACCTCATCTTAGCAGAATTTGTGAAAGAAATGCGCCACCAGTTTGGCATGACGCAGGTAGACCTGGCCGACAAGTCGGGCGTGGGCCTGCGCTTTGTGCGCGAACTTGAGCAAGGCAAGCAGACGCTGCGCATGGACAAAATAAACCAAGTGCTGGGACTCTTTGGCCACCGGGTGGGGCCGGTGGCTATCGACAGGCAGGAAGGAGGCAGGCCATGAAGCGCGCGACAGTGTACATGCACGACAGGCAGGCCGGCCTGTTGACAGAAGACGAGAGCGGCTTTACTTTCGAGTATGACGCCGGCTACCTCGCATCGGCGTCGCCCGAACCGGTGAGCCTGACGCTGCCGCTGCGCGCCGAACCTTACAAGGCCACGGTGCTTTTCCCCTTTTTCGACGGGCTGATACCCGAAGGGTGGCTCCTCGGCATCGCCGAGAGGAGCTGGAAGATAAACCGCCTGGACCGCATGTCGCTGTTGCTGGCCTGCTGCAAGGACTGCATTGGCGCCGTGAGCGTGGTGCCCGAAAACGAGGAGGAGTGACCATGGGAAAGTGTCTTTGCTGCTACAAGGAGCTGAAAGAGGGTCAGACTGACTACCACACGGCCTGCGCGCGCAAGTTCTTCGGCGTGGCCGTGCCGCCGAAGCTGCCCTACGTGCGCAGCCAGCTGGGCGACCTGGCGCAGAAAGTGGTGCGCAGCCAGACCACGCTCACGGGCGTGCAAGCCAAACTGTCGCTCGACATCAGCCACGGAGGGCGCAACGAGAGTGACCGCTTCACCATCGTAGGACTGTGGGGGCGCTTCATACTGAAACCGCAGACGACAGCCTACCGCGCCCTGCCCGAACTCGAAGACGTTACCATGCACATGGCCGAGGCCGCCAAAATCAGCATCGTGCCACACGCGCTGATACGCTTCGCCGATGGCGAACTGTGCTACATAACGCGCCGTGTGGACAGACTGAAAGACGGCTCGAAAGTGGCCATGGAAGACATGTGCCAGCTATCGGAACGCCTCACGGAGTATAAGTACAAGGGGTCTTACGAGCAGATAGCCAAGATTATACGCCGACATTCGGCCACCCCGCAGCTCGACATAGTGAATTTCTGGGAAGTCGTGGTCTTCTCGTGGATAACCGGCAACGCCGACATGCACCTGAAAAACTTCTCGCTCTACAAGAACACCGACATGGGGCACACCCTTGCGCCGGCCTACGACATGCTCTCCACGGCACTGGCCATGCCCGAAGACACAGAGGAACTGGCCCTGACGCTCAACGGAAAGAAGAACAGGCTGCGCAAGTCGGACTTTCTCAAGGCCATAACGGCATCGGGAGTAAACGAGAAAGTGGTGGAAAACATGGCGCGCAAGTTTGGTCGCGCCCTGCCCAAATGGTTTGAACTGATAGACCGCTCTTTCCTTCCCGACGACCTGCGGCGACGATACAAGGCCCTCATACTGCGGCGGATGGTCATGCTGAGGTGAGAGGTGGCGCAAACCCGCGCCGCACACAGTCCCCTCGCCCACCCGCAACCACAGCGACATGGCAGCCAAAACGACATTGCAATCTGCCAGGAACAAACACGCGGTTGCCCCTGACCCGACAGCCCGACCGGAGTAAACAATCTTTACAAAGCCATGCCGTGACCCGCCGTGGCTACCGTCTTGCTTTACGAAATGGGCCGTTTCAGATTGCAAAACGGCCCATATTGCCCGCCGAAACAGTGCATTTTGGAAAGCAAAACGACCCGTTTCGCAAGCCCATTGGAAACCAACGTGTTACGCGCCGCAAAAGAAACGGAATGCGCGCTTGCTTCCACTGCGAAATATATTTACAAAAACTGCCGCCGCATCATGCCGCACCACCAGGCGGCGCACAGCACAATCAACATTATGGCCGCCCATCCGCTTGCCATGCCGCACTATTTTTGTATCTTTGCATTGACTTCAACAACATAGGGTATGACTATTATATATATATTGGTGGGCGTCATGGCAGGCGCGCTCGTGACCGCCGTATTGATGGGTCGCCGCATGGCAGCCATCTCCAAAGAGTGCGCACGGCTGTCAATAGAGAACGAGAAAAAAGGCACCGAGCTGCGACTGACAAGCGAGCAGGGCAGCAAATACGCCACGCGGCTGGCCGAGGCCGAGACCGAAAACAAGACATTGGCAGCACGCGCGGAAGCACAGGCGCGGGAGATAGAGATGCTGAAAACACAGGCGAAAGAGACAGCCGAGCTGCACGAACGCCGGTTTGACGAACAGCTGCGCGCGGCACAGGAACAGATGGCCAACGTGGCACGCCAACTGCTGGAGCAAAACGCGAGCCGACTGAAGGAGCAAAACGCCGAAAGCATAGGCAACATCACGCAGCCACTGAAAGAAGCCATAGGCGAGATGCGGCGCGCCATCAGCGACAACATGAAAGACTCGGCGCAGTATTCGGCCTCGTTTCGCGAACAGATGAAGCAGCTCATGGAGAGCAACCGCATGGTGGGCGAGAAAGCCGAAAGCCTGGCCAACGTGCTGCGCCGCGACAACAAGGCCACAGGAAGCATGGGCGAGATAATATTGGGCGACCTGCTGGCCTCACAGGGCCTTACCGAAGGCATCCACTACGAGGTGCAGGCAAGATTGCGCGACGAGACGGGGCGCACGCTGAAAAACGACGAGACGGGGCGCGAGATGCAGCCCGACGTAATACTGCACTATCCGCAGGGGCAAGACGCGATAATAGACTCCAAGGTGTCGCTCGTGGCTTACGAACGCTATGTAAACGCCGAATCGCCCGAAGACAAGGAGCGATACCTGCAGGAACACATAAAGAGCGTGAGGAGACACGTGACGGAACTGGCACGCAAAGACTACAGTCGATACATCAAGCCGCCGCGCGAGGCCATCGACTTCGTGATAATGTTCGTGCCGTTTGAGTCGTCGCTGCAACTCGCACTGGCCAACGACCCGACGCTCTGGCGCGAGGCCTTTGAGCGGAAAGTGTTCATCACGGGCGAACAAAACCTGCTGGGCATACTGCACATCATACACATCGCGTGGGTGCAAAACGTACAGGAAGAAAACCAAAAGAAAGTGTTCGGACTGGCGGAGCAACTGCTCGACCGCCTCGGCGACTTCATGGAGCGGTACGGCAAACTGGGCAAAGCCATAGAAAAGGTGAAAGAAGCCTACGACCACGCCGACAACAAGCTCGTGAGCGGCAACCAAAGCGTGACGAAGAAAGGCCGCGAGCTCGTGGAGCTGGGAGCCAAGGAAAGTCCCAACCACAAGATACCACTGCCCAAAGAGTGCCTGCCCGAAGACATCGCGGAAACGGGGAGGGCCGCGCGTGGCAGCGAGTGAGCGGCATCGCAGGCCATGCCCATACGCCATTCACCCATCACCACCCCATCCACATGCTATACATCAACGACAACATCGAAGACATCAACCTCGAAGAAGCCCTGAACCGGCTGCCGCCATGGCGGCGGGAACAAGCGCTGGGCTACCGACGCGACCATGACCGACGCCTATGCGTTGCGGCCTACATGCTGCTGTGGCAGGGGCTGCAAGCCGAATACGGGATGAGCGACGCCCCAGCCTTCGGCTATGCCGAGGGCGGCAAGCCTTTCATAGCAGGCCGGCACGACATACACTTCAGTCTGAGCCACTGCCGGGTGGCGGCTCTCTGCGCCCTGGAAAGCGAGCCTGTCGGAGCCGACATCGAAAGCGTCAGGCCATACAACGCAGAACTGGCGCGCCACGTGATGAACGACGATGAGCTGCGCCAGATAGAGAACGCCCCCCGCCCGGACATCGCTTTCGTCCGCCTGTGGACCATGAAAGAAAGCCTGCTAAAACTCACCGGCGAGGGCATACGGCGCGAACTTAAAGACGTGCTCACGGACTGCGACAAACGCTTCAGCACCACAGTGAACGCCGCGCGCGGCTATGTGTTCACCATCTGCTCACGAAAATGACCGAGACCCGCAAGATTATCCACATAGACATGGATGCCTTTTTCGCTTCCGTGGAACAGCGCGACAGACCCGAACTGCGCGGGCGGCCCATAGCCGTGGGCCACAACGGGCCGCGGAGCGTGGTGGCCACGGCAAGCTACGAGGCGCGGCAATACGGCGTCCGCTCGGCCATGCCCATGGCGAAAGCCAAGCGGCTATGCCCCGGACTGGTCATCGTGGATGGTCGCCACGAAGCCTACAAAGCCGTGTCGGAGCAAGTACACGCCATCTTCAAGGACTACACGGACATTATAGAGCCGCTGTCGATAGACGAGGCTTTCCTCGACGTGACGCACAACAAGAAAGACATCGGACTGGCCATGGACATTGCGCGAGAGATAAGGCAGCGCATACGTGACGAGCTGCACCTGACAGCGTCGGCGGGCGTGTCTTACAACAAGTTCCTGGCCAAGGTGGCGTCAGACATGCGCAAGCCCAACGGAATGACGGTAATACACCCCGACCGCGCACTCGACTTCATCGCACGGCTGAAAGTGGAGCAATTCTGGGGAGTGGGGCCGCGCACCGCGGAGCGGATGCACTACATGGGCATATTCACCGGGGGCGACCTGCGACGCTGTTCGCTGCGGCACCTGCGAGAGGTGTTCGGCAAGACGGGGAGCATCTACTACGACTTTGCCCGTGGAATAGACACGCGCAAGGTGGAGACTGAGTATGTGCGCAAGTCGGTGGGATGCGAACACACGCTCGAAAACGACATAATCGCGCGTTCCACCGTGATAATAGAACTGTACCATGCGGTGCTTGAGCTTGCACGGCGCATAGCCAAAGAGCGGTTTGAGGGGCGCACGCTGACACTCAAAATCAAGTATGGCGACTTCACGCAAATAACGCGCAGCATAACTGTAAACGGCTTCCTGCAAACCAAGAACGACATCCTGCCCGTAGCAAAGCGACTGTTGAAAGAGGTGGAAGTAACGCCGTCGCGGCCAATAAGGCTCATTGGGCTGTCCGTGTCGAACCCACTTACAGAAGCCGGACTGCACCACACAAAATGGGTGGAAGGCCACCTTGAGTTCAGCGACTGACGCGCCCACGCCACGGCAAGCGTCACGCGGCAAGAACACCGATGTGGAAGCCATCCTCATTTTTTGTCTCTTTCATTTGTGGAAATGCAAAAAAAGGATTATCTTTGCCAATGGCTGTCTGCCAAGCCACATCACAGCCACACTAACCAAGCGTATTTCACAATAACCATAAGTCAACATGAGTCTAAAAATTGTAGTACTTGCCAAGCAAGTGCCTGACACAAGAAATGTGGGGAAAGACGCGATGACTGCCGAGGGCACAGTAAACCGTGCCGCGCTGCCCGCCATCTTCAACCCCGAAGACCTGAACGCGCTGGAGCAAGCCCTGCGCCTGAAAGAGCAGAACCCTGGAAGCACCGTGGGGATATTGACCATGGGGCCGCCCCGCGCGGCCGAAATCATACGCCAAGGGCTCTACCGCGGAGCCGACACGGGGTGGCTGCTCACCGACCGCCTCTTCGCCGGAGCCGACACGCTGGCAACGTCTTACGCGCTGGCAACGGCCATAAAGAAGATTGGCAACGTTGACATCGTAATCGGAGGAAGGCAGGCCATCGACGGCGACACGGCTCAGGTGGGGCCACAAGTGGCACAGAAACTGGGCTTGAGCCAAGTAACTTACGCGGAGGAAATATTGAAGTGCGAGGAAGGACGCATCACCATCAGGCGCCACATCGACGGCGGCGTGGAAACGGTTGAGGCTCCGTTACCCATTGTCATCACCGTAAACGGGAGCGCGGCCCCGTGCCGTCCGTGCAACGCCAAACTCGTGATGAAGTACAAACGCGCCACGGCCCCGATGGAACGCACAGCCGACATGCCCTATGCCACGCTCTATGAAGAACGCCCATACCTGACGCTCAACCAGTGGTCTGTGGCCGACGTGGGCGGCGACCCGCAGCAGTGCGGCCTCAGCGGCTCGCCAACGAAAGTGAAAACCGTGCGAAACATCGTGTTCCAAGCAAAAGAATGCAAGCATCTCTCGTCGGCCGACACTGACATAGAGGGCATGGTAAAGGAGTTGCTGAGCGAAAAGATAATAGGATAAGACAGCTTTCAGACACAATAACAGGTGTCGTGAAATGGACTCGTCACACGCGGCGAACGCCTCCGACCCACAGACAGCGGGCGAAAAAGCAGGATGCAGGACAGCCGACAAATGCCGGACAGGCATCGACAGGCTTCCAAGCGACAATCCGGGAGGCGGGCTTCGCCACGCAACTCCAACCACAACACTCAAAACCCAACATTATATTTATGGACAACGTATTCGTATATGTAGAAATAGAAGGCACCAAGGTGCAGGAGGTGTCGCAAGAGCTGCTCACCAAAGGCCGCAAGCTGGCCGACGAGCTGGGCGTGGAACTGCACGCCGTTGCCTGCGGAACAGGCATCAAGGGCGAAGTAGAGAGCCAAGTGTTGCCTTATGGTGTCGACAAGTTCTTTGTCTTCGATGGCGACGGCCTGTCGCCGTACACATCGGCCCCACATACCGACATACTCGTGAAACTGTTCGAGGAAGAGAAGCCGCAGATATGCCTCATGGGGGCAACCGTGATTGGGCGTGACCTGGGGCCGCGCGTATCGTCATCGCTAACGAGCGGACTCACCGCCGATTGCACACAACTTGAGATTGGCGATTACGACGACAAGAAGAGCGGGAAGCACTATGACAGTCTGCTGTATCAAATCCGCCCGGCATTCGGAGGCAACATAGTGGCCACCATCGTCAACCCCGACCACAGGCCACAGATGGCCACCGTGCGCAGCGGAGTGATGCAAAAAGCAATTTACGACGGCAAGGCCAAGGGCGAAGTGGCTTATCCCGACGCGACGAAATATGTGTCGGCGGAGGCTTTCGCGGTAAAAGTGCTCGACCGACACGTGGAAGCCGCCAAGCACAACCTAAAGGGTTCGCCCATCGTAGTGGCCGGAGGCTATGGCGTGGGAAGCAAGGAGGGCTTCGACCTCTTGTTCCAACTGGCCAGGGAACTGCACGGCGAAGTGGGCGCAAGCCGCGCCGCCGTGGATGCCGGATGGGTTGACCACGACCGCCAGATAGGCCAGACGGGCATCACCGTCCATCCGAAAGTGTACATTGCCTGCGGCATCTCCGGACAGATTCAGCACATAGCCGGAATGCAAGACTCGGGCATCGTCATCTCAATAAACAACGACCCGGACGCACCCATCAACAAAATAGCCGACTATGTAATAACCGGCACCGTGGAAGACGTGGTGCCCAAGCTCATGAAGTACTACAAACAAAACTCAAAATAGCCTTTGGGAGACACCGAGACGACTGCGGAAGCAAGTCTCGATGACACCAGACGGCAACCAAACGACAAAAGGAAACACCAATGCCAAACTATTATACAGACCAGCCGGAACTGAAGTTCCACCTACATCACCCGCTGATGAAGCGAATAGTCGAGCTGAAAGAGCGCGGATTCGCAGACAAAGACAAGTATGAAGACGCGCCCATCGACTACGATGACGCGATGGAAAACTATGAGAGATTGCTCGAAATAACGGGCGACGTGGCCGCAAACATCATAGAGCCTAACGCCGAGAGCGTTGACGAAGAGGGGCCTCACCTCGATAACGGACGCATGATATATGCCTCGAAGACCTACGAGAACCTTGACGCCACGCGCAAGGCGGGACTCTGGGGCGTAAGCATGCCGCGCCGCTACGGCGGTCTCAACCTGCCTGTGACACCTTACTCAATGGCATCAGAGATGGTGGCTGAAGCCGATGCCGGCTTCCAAAACATCTGGAGTCTGCAAGATTGCATCGAGACACTGTATGAATTCGGCTCTGAAGAGCAACGACAGAAATACATTCCGCGCGTGTGCGCCGGCGAAACCATGTCGATGGACCTAACGGAACCCGATGCCGGAAGCGACTTGCAGAGAGTGATGCTCAAGGCCACTTACTCCGAAGAAGAGGGTTGCTGGCTGCTCAACGGCGTGAAACGGTTCATAACCAACGGCGATTCAGACATACATCTCGTGCTGGCACGTTCGGAAGAGGGCACACGCGACGGCCGCGGACTGTCCATGTTCATCTATGACAAACGACAGGGAGGCGTAAACGTGCGCCACATAGAGCACAAATTAGGCATCCACGGGTCGCCGACATGCGAGCTTACATACAAGAATGCCAAGGCGGAACTGTGCGGAAGCACCCGCATGGGACTGATAAAATACGTCATGGCTCTGATGAACGGCGCGCGATTGGGCATCGCCGCCCAGTCGGTGGGCGTGTCACAGGCCGCCTACAACGAAGCCGTGGCCTATGCCAAGGCGCGCCGACAATTCGACACGCCAATCATCGACATGCCCGCTGTCTATGACATGCTGTCGCGCATGAAAGCGAAACTCGACGCCGGCCGCTCCATTCTGTACCAGACGGCACGCTATGTGGACATATACAAGACCCTTGAAGACATCGCCCGCGAGCGCAAGCTGACACCGGAGGAAAACCAAGACAAGAAAAAATACGCCCGGCTGGCCGACGCATTCACGCCCATAGCCAAGGGCATGAACTCTGAATATGCCAACCAGAATGCTTACGACGCCATACAGATACACGGTGGCTCCGGCTTCATCATGGAATACAAGAGCCAGCGGCTCTACCGCGACGCGCGCATATTCTCCATCTACGAAGGCACCACGCAGCTGCAAGTAGTGGCGGCCATACGCTACATCACCAACGGCACTTACCTCGGAATAATGAAAGAGATGCTGCAAAATGATGTGTCGGAAGATATGCGCCAGCTGCAGGCACGCACGACAAAGATGGTAGAGGCTTACGAAGAGACCGTAAACTACGTGAAAGAGACCGCAAGCCAAGAGCTGCACGACTTCCTCGCACGCCGCCTTTACGACATGACCGGCGACATCATAATGTCGTTACTCATAATCGATGATGCGAGTCGCGCGCCTGAACTGTTCCTCAAGAGCGCCAATGTATTTGTGCGGCACGCGGAAGAAGAGGTTATCGGGAAAGCCGCTTATGTTAAGAGATTCACAGCCGAAGACCTCGTGAACTTCAGAAGCCAAGAAGCCGAAAGGAATCCGTGACCTGCCACATGCGCCGGGTCAATGCCTGACACCGTGCCAACGGAAGCGCGTCGGCATCGCTTTCCAACATACAATCCCCCTGCCTCAATCTGCAAACAAATTGTTTTGCGGCCAAAGGCAGGGGGATTTGTAATTGTCTTTCCGCAACCGCCAATGCTCCATTGACCCGTAGGGCGGAATAGGCTTGCCGCCATGTAGCAGACGACAAGGCTGGACATAACGCAACGAAGGCGCGACTTTACATGTCATGCTATCCGCCGTGGCAGTCATAGAAAGCTTTATCGGGTAAGTGAGAACTTAACGCTGAGGCCGAAATCCTGCGTCGTGGTGGGATAACTGCTCGAAGACAGCAACGGTGTATTGGTCTGGCGGTCATAATATGCGGTCAGAGTGAGCAAACGCGAAAGCGTATAATCGGCCGAGAATGAAAGTTTGAACGCCGTATTGCCGCTGCTGGCAGAGCTGGTCACGGTCGCTATGTCGCGCGTGATGGCCGCTTGCCTGCGGTAAGAGATGTCAAGGCGCAGGTTCAAGTCATGATTAACTCCCGTGCTGCGCGCTCTCGTCGATGTCGCCTTGCTCGTGTCTGAGTCTTTGCTACTGCCTTTCTGCTTATTCTTTATCTTCCTCGACGTGGTGCCGCCAAAGAGATTGAAGTTACTTATCTTGTATGCCGTACCAATAACCCAGTCCTTGCTCAGCGATTCGTTTATCTGTATGCTTGTCATACTGAGGCTCAACACACGCGTTGTGTTGTATTCGAGCGATAGCGTCAGACTGTTGTTGAACGTAAGGTCAATGCCCAACAGCGGAGAGAAAGCCTCGTTTATGCTCACGGAACTTATGTTGTACATGCTGCTTGGGATGGGATTGCTCGTCGTTGCGTCTGTGATGAAGCCCAAACCGTTCATGTATTCATGGTAAGTGCTGTACGTCGAATAGCTTCCGACGGCATAAACGCTCTTGTAAGAGTGCTTGAGATTGATGGACTTAAAGTGTTCGCGCAACCATGGCAAGCGCACGAGGCCACTGTAAGTTATAGACCAGTTAGGCAACAAACGCTTCAATGCAGGGAATATGTCGAGCGACGAGCCACCCCCGGAAGTATACGCCGAGAGGAAAGCGGGTATGAGCACATCGGCACTGTACAAGTCTACCTCGCCCAGTTCCTGGTTATATGCCGAGCCACTAAGGTCGATGCCGTTCGCATCGGTCATGCCCGATGGGTAGGTCGCGTTGGCATACTGTGCCTGCACACGGTCGCGGAAACCTTCCAAAGACTCACAGAAGCGCGTAAAAGTCTTCGACGCATAACCGTTGTTGGCGTCGCCCATGCTTTCAAAAGCGGACTTTATGCTGATTGTGGTCATGGAGAACGTGCCGCTCTGCGTGGTTGGCATCCCATCGTACATGTACTGGATGCTGCGTGAGCGCGTCACGGAGCGCGTGGCATTGAGGTCTATCTTCAAGTCGCGGAGAGGCTCGAGCGTCACTTTCACCTGCAAGTTTTCGCTGCTGTTGGTAGTGGCCGGCGTAGAAACACTGTCGTTGGTCAGAAGCCATCCATTGTCATAAGCTTTCTGCAGATAGCTGTCACCGATGAAGCCAAAGGCGAAGTCGAGCCCCGGTGCCAGTCCGCCGCCGGAGCGTTGCCCCAGCATGTCGCCCACGTTTGGCAGGAATCCCGGCAGCGACATGGAGTACTGGTTGCTATATGAAATGCCTATGCTACGCACCATCATGAGAAAACGTGACGTCGCTTGCGCCGGCTTGTACCACCACTGGTTCTCAAGCGGCTCCTTAGGCGTGATGCTCAACTTAAGCTGCACGGTGTCAAGATTCTTTATGAGGATTTTATTTTCGTCTAACACCTTATATTTCAACTTGTACATCCGGCCGTCCTTGGTGCGCGCCTGCACGCGCAGTCTCTTGCTTTTCTTGCCGTGCGCCACGGTGACAGTGGTGTCCGCCTGGAGCGTTATCTCCCGCTGGTAAGTGTTCTTGTTGAGAGGCAACTCACCGGCCTGCTTCTTGTCATCGGGCGACTGCGCCAACAGACTGTCCTTTGCCCCGGCCTTTCCAGCCACTTCCGACACCGTTTTGGGGCGTGGCTTTTGCTGCTGCTTCTTGGTGTTGCTCTCTTTCTTGCTATACTCCTCGTTGACTTTCTTAAGGAATGGCACGTGGTTGTAGAGCGTTTCCATGTTAAGCGTAGAGTTGACATTCGTGTTGCGGTTGCTGGTAATGGTGTTGCCAAGCGATGTTCCATCCTCAAGTTCGGAACCGCGCACCCACGAATATGTCGATGTATATGATGCATCGGCGTTCACCCAGTCAAACAGAGGCAGCTTGTTGAGCGGAAGCTGGTAAGAAGCGGAGAACGACTGATTGTAGTCGAGCGGCGTTCCGAAGTTTTTCAAGCTCTGCTTTACGGAGTCTTTCCAGATCTTGTACTCATCGGAATACAGGTCCTTGTTCACCGGAACATACGGTTCCTCTATCTCGGCCTGCGTGGCCGACTGGAAGTTCATGTGCAAGTTTTTGGTCAAGTCCCACCGAATGGAGAAGTCACGATCCCACAAGAACTGTGAACTGAAGCTGACAGGCAACTCATACCCGTCCGTACTCTCAAGGTCGCGCTCCTGCAACTCATAGTAGTTGCGCGTTATCTCGCTGTTGAACGAGATGCTCTGCGGCAAGTAGTTTAGGGCAAAGGCTTTCGGCAAGTCATACCATTTGCTCTTGCTCTTTATTTTCTTGAATGGTTCGTAAGCCTTGTAGACAGGCGTATAACTGTAGTTCAGGGAGCCGCTCCACTCATCTTCCACCTCATAAACGGTGGTTTCTCCCGTCATGTAGCTGTGCGAATGGCTGTAACTGAAAGAGAAATTGCCCGGGTCGTAAGGCATCGGATGCCGCTTGGTCTTTATTCCGACGCGCGCGTTGGACAGCGAGAAGTTGGTATTGGTAGTTCTCGTTATGGCTATGTTCTCTATGGAGTCGCGCTCACGTTGGCTCGATGCCGTCGCAAGAGCCTCATCAAGCTCCACGTCAGTGTCAAGCGGATTGTATTTCGGCCTCGTCCTTTCTTTCGTGACGGAATAATATAGCGGAATCGTAACATTGGCCTTGTCCGGAAAGAACTTGCCCAACTCAAGACTGGTGGTGATGCTGTATGTGGAATAGTCATCGGTTGACCGTTCCGACACTCCCTCCTCAATGCCGCCGAAACCGGCAGTCTTCTTGTTGCCTGTAAGGTTTAGCGTGCCCAAGTCTGAGAGCTGCATGTTCAGCGTCCCGGCCACGGCCCACCCTCCGGAGTTGTTGATTCCGAGCAGGCGCAGCTCGTTGACCCACACCTCTCCCGATTTCTGCGTGGCCGAAAGGTTGCGCACTCCTATCATCATCTTCTTCACTTCGCCCAACGATGGGTTGCCCATGACGCTCACCTTGTTGTTAGGCTTGTCGCTGTCATACTCCGAATAGACCGTGGTGTACGACGCTGTCCCCGCCGCGCGAGCCGCGTTGCGCGCCCTCTTCACGTCGGTGAACAGACTGAGATCGATGTCGAGCATGTTGTCCTCCGGCCACACGGCAAGACAATCGGATGACGAATAGCGGTCATACTGCCCCGTCTCGGTAAGCACGAGGGGTATCTCGTACTCGTAATAATTGTTCTTGTAGTCACTGCCGAGGCGTATGAACACGGCCAGCTGGTTGTCCTCAAGGTTGGTTATATTCTGTTGCAGGGCGTTGGCGTGTACGAACATCTGTATTCTCTCGTAAGAACGGAGATCCAGCTTGGTGCTCTTGTAAACAGCCTTCGACTCGTTTTGCGACAGATTGGTCACCGTCAAGGCCAGCGCCTGCTCGTTGCTTTCCACGAGCTGCGGCTGCGACGGGTCAGTGACGCGGCTTATTCCCGGCGGCATCACGTAGTTTACGGGGGTCTTGTCGTTGTGCTCCTCGATGTTCACCGCGCTCGTCTCAAGCGTTCCGGTGCTGCTCACCGCATTGTCGAGGCTCTGCTCATAGGTGCGCCACTCGCCGCGCACGAGATCCAGACTGCCGAAACGCAGCACGATGGGGCGCTGGAAATTGGTGAGGAACATGCGCATGAAGCGTATAGAAGAGAAATCGCTGATGGAACCAACCACCTCGGCATCGTCAGAGTCCAAGGGTATCCGGAACTTGTACCAGTGCACGGTCTCACGATTGCCGTTGCGCAACGTGACAGACACCTCGCGCACTTCAGACAGATAATTGTTGCCTATATTATCCTCTGTGAGGTCTTCCGGCCGTATGCTCACCTTATATTGATAGTACCGCTCGTATTCGTTGAGGGTGTAGTCTTGGTTGATGTCCTCCACATCGGGCGTGCTCTTGTAAGACGTGTCGTAGCTTTCATCGTTATTGTCGCTGTCGGGCGAGTTGCCTTGCGGGTTGTTGATGCGCTTGTAGCGGTCGAGGATGGATGTCTCCGCGGCATCGAAATCAGAGCCCCTGAAGTAATGATAGTTGTCGTTTGCCGGGTCTGCCGTCCATGCCTCGCGTATACTGTCGTTGGTAAGCGTCTGCACGAAAGTGTTGAACGTGGCGTAAGAGGAGAACGAAAGCTCCTCTTCGTCGGTGAGGCCGTTGAAGCCCACGTCCTGCAGCTCGCGCGAACCCGACGTGGTGGCAAAGGCATACGTCTGCGTGGCTTGGTCCGGAACTTTTCCCCATTGCGTGGTGGTGTAGCTCTCGGAGCCGTCTACAGGCATTCCGCTCTCGTAGAATTTCTTCCCATCGTGCAGTACATCTTCGCTCACCTCGCCAAGGTTTATGTAGAGGTCGCCGCCGTATGACGAGGCATCGGCCTGCTCATTGGTATATATGAAGGGGTCGAGCAGCCAGAACTCCACGTACTCTATGTTGGCCGTCTCAAAGTCGCTGGTATCGAGTTTGCGCATCATTCCGCCCCACTTGCCCGCCGGATTCTGCAGCGTACCGTCTGAATTGATTGAGGTAGTGAAGTTATACGGTCCGCGTTCCGTGGGATAATAGGCCAGGTTCAGGATGTCGAGCGTTGACGTTGCGCCACTGTAAGAGCTCTGGTCGCGGTTAGGATACAACTCGCTGACATAGACGGAGCGCACATAATGGTTCGACAATTGGTTGAGGTCGCTGCGTATGTGGCTTGGAGTGAGGGTGCTACTCTGGTATGTAAAGATGGACGATATGTTGTACCACGCCATCTGCGCGCAGTTGTATCGGCTGGTGAGGCCCTCTTCGTCATCGTATTCGGGAAACATCGACGGCGTGCTCGACAATATCCACTCCTCCGGGTCGGACACATCGATGCCCGTCTTCGTGTTCTCGAAGTCATCTATATACGAAGCGTTATCCTGCGTTCCGCCCGCCTGTCCGGCTATGAGCTGGGCAAACTCGCCCGTAAACGATATTTGCGATGGCTGCGTAAGATGTAGGAAAGGTATCTTGTCGAGCATGTTGGTGAGCCACTGGCTCTCTTTCTTCCAGTTCACGTTCAGTCCCCACAGGATATTGTTCAGAGGCTCCGAACCCATGCTCACCTTGGTGGTGAGGGCTTGTTCGTGCAGCCGCTGAAACGTTCCGCCGATATAGAAGTCCTTGGTGAAGTCGTATTCCCAGTTCAGTCCGAACATGGTCTTGCGCATCATGCCATAGTCGGTGTTGCTCTCCAAGCTCACGTTGACCGTGGTGCCGGCATCGATTATGCTCTGGTTGATTATGGTCACCTCGCCGGCGGTGTAGTCAACGGTGTAATCGGTGTTCTCGGTGAGCACCACGCCACCCGCCGTCACCACCACTGAGCCTTGCGGAACGTTGTACGCACCGAGCGATATAACGTTGGCCGACGTTCCCTTGTAACGCCCTGTGAGGATATACTTGTCTTTCTCCGCATTCTGCTTGGCTGAGGTTTTCGTCTGGTCATACAGTTCGGTGAAAGCATAGGCCTCAGCCTTGTCTGCCGACACACCCGCCGACACGAGGTAATTGTACAAGTAAGAGCCGAACGGCTCGGCCTTTGGGAAGAACACACGGCCATTGCTGACCGTATAGCCATCCACATAGTCGAAGTAACCATTGGAGTGCGCCTTGTTGTTGTCGTCCAAGCGGTCGGCGCCGAGCACCTGTATGATGGTCTTGCTCTTCACCTGCTCTTCCGGAATGTAGGTCAGATAAACGCCCGTGGTGTCGCTCTGGTACTTTACGTCAAGGCGGAACTTGCTTTTCTCCACTGACGAGGCAAGGTAGTAGACGTTCTTCATCATCAGCCGCCAGTTGCCCATCTCCGGGGTGTTGCTCGTGTTCTTGAGCGACTTGACGAACAGGGCCTGGTCGGTGTCGGTCACGTCAGAGGCAAACTCGCCCACCTGATAGGTCACCCCGTTGAGCGTGTACTCATAGGCCACGGCCAAGACCTGGTCGCTCTGGAGGGTCGACTTGATGGATATGTAGCCTATGGATGAGTTCAGAGTATATTCCGACGATGTGAGCAGGCGCGCGCTCTGCACTTTCTCGTAGTCCACGCCGCCGGAGAATCCCGGTATGGCTGCGAGCACGGAGTTGGCCTGGTCTATGTCACGGGCGGCGGAGTATTCGTTGGTCATTGACTGGTACTCGCTGTTGGCGGCGTTCCTCGGCGACACGTCGCCCACCCCACCCCAAATGCTGTTCGACACCACGCTGCCCTCGCCCAGGTCGGTCAAGGCTATGATGTCGCGCGTGTTGCTGGTCGTACCGGTCTTGTTGGTCACCCACACCTCTATGCGCGTGATGCTGATACCGGTGAGCACGTTTGGCAGCGTCGACATGGCGTTGTCGTAACGTTCGCGGAAATAATGCCCAAGGAAGAAGTGGCGGTTCTCTTCGTAGTCGGCAACGTCAATCTCAAACGAAGTGGTTTGCGTGCCTCCTTTCGACGAAACGGTCTTCGACGTGGAGTTTTTCTGCGAGAGTACCGTCTGCAGCTTCAGCTTGCCGAACTGCAAGTCGGTGCGCACACCGAACAGCGAAGTGGCACCGGTTATCAGCGACGAGTTGGACGGGAAGCTCACGTTGCCGGCCTCCACGAGCTGTATTATCTCGTCTTCCTTGCCCTCATAGCGCAACTTCAGGTTCTTGGTATCGAAGTCGAAGGTAGCGTCGGTGTTGTAGTTCAGGTTCATGTTCACCTTGTCGCCCACCGAACCCGTCATGCTCAGGTTTATCTTCTCGTCGAAGTCGAACGCCTTTGTCTTCCTGTTGCGTATTGGCAGCGAGGGGTTGTCAATGTTTTTCATGGTCATGCCCATTTGCAGTTCGGCCGTTCCCTGCGTCTTGAGGCGCACTCCTCCCGGGCCGAATATCTTCTCGGCCGGGCCGAGGTCAAACTGCATGTCGGTGAAAGAGAACTTATCCTTGCCGTCCGCGGCCACGTTTTCAGCGTCTTTCTGGCGGAAGAACTGATACATGGCACGGCGTTCGCTCCACGCCCTGTACTCTTCGGGCGACATGAGCACGGGCGCGTTGATGTATGAGTCGCCTATCTTAGAGCCTACCAGGTAGATGTCGAGCGAATCGTTGTACTCCACCACCTGCTTTATGTTGTCCGGCATTCTGAGGTCGGCCGACATGGTGTCGAGGTCTGTCACCAACAGCGGTGCCGTCTTCTTGACGTCCCAACGCGGGTTGACGAGCGAATCGGGCACAAGCTCATCTTCCACCTCGAGGCGTGGCTGCGCCTTGGGGGCGGGCTTCTTCGGGTCTGTGTCATTGTCCTGCGGAGGCATGGCCAACGCCCAGACGCTGGCCAGGGATATGAACAAGTAGGCTATCCTCTTCTTCATACGCGGTCAGGATTGAGACACCGGCTCCATGCCGGATGCTTCTAATCTTGTTGTCGTTACCTTTCGCAATTCCCTACAGTATGTATCGTGTGTCACTTTATCCGCTTCAGGGCCAGCTTCACCACTTCCTCAACCGGAGCTCCCGGGGTTTCCTGCAATATCTGGACCACCACCTTGTGCGATGGGGCGGGCGCGAAGCCCAGCATAGTGAGCGCCCCTACGGCCTCGTCCCTCACCATGTTGTCCACAGGCGCGGCCGCAATGCCCTCCGCGGGCACCTCGGCGGTTATGCCCAAAGCCACTATCTTGTCGCGCAAGTCCACTATTATGCGCTGTGCCGTCTTCAGCCCTATGCCCTTTATGCTCTTCAACAGTCGCTCGTTGCCTGAGGATATGCTGCCGCACAGCTCGGCGGGACTCATCGACGAGAGCACCATGCGCGCGGTGTTGGGGCCTACCCCCGACACGCTCACGAGCAGTTCGAAAAGCTCGCGCTCCTTCTTGCCCGCAAATCCGTAGAGCAGATGGGCGTCCTCGCGTATGGCTTCGTAAACATACAGCTTCACTTCCTTCTTGCCCTGTATGGCTGTGTACGTGTTCAGCGATATGTTAAGGCCATATCCTATGCCGCCCGTCTCTACCGTGGCCAGCGCCGGTGTCAGCTCTGCAAGTTCACCTCTTATGTATTCTATCATTCTTTCTGTCCTGTTGCCTGTCAAAATATATACTCTTATAAAACGCAACCGTCTTACGATTTATTGTATCGGCACGGCAAAACATGATTACCCACAAGGCACGGACACACGCGCTCAAGCACCACATGCGGACACACGCGGTAAGCGTCACAAGCTCTCGGAGACGCCCCATGCAGTAAACTATCTTTACATTTCGGTCGCCTTCGGGGCGGCAGAGGCCGTTTGCCTCCGCGAAACAGGCCGTTCGGGAGCGCGAAACGGCCTGTTTCGCATTCCAAAACAAGCCGTTTCACGACCCAAAACGGCACGTCTTGCAAACACACTGGAAGCCAGTCATTTGCGATGCGTCCCAAAGAATGGCGGCAAGACGGCGCGCACTGCGAAATATCTTTACAATTTTGCAGGCTTCCACGGCAAGGACGACGCTCTGAAAGGATGGCGTGAACAGCATGGGACATCCGCCACGACACAATCTGATGTGCAGGCGCACGTGGCTTAACACATGTGAAACTTAGAATAAGAAACTAAAAACGCACGGCCTACATTACATAATGTGGAGTTTTATTCTTACCTTTGCCACATGGAAATCGTGCTCTTCAGGGCAAGAGTGTGGTGATATGCTACATGCGGCAAGCCCAAGGCAACCATAACAATCGTTTGAAATGAATCTCTTAAAGACAACGCTGCGATACATCCGACACTCATCCTCACTAAAATACATTGTGGTGACTGTCGTTGGAGTGGCCATAGTAGGCTTCATCGACGAGAACAGCGTGTGGAATCACATACGCAACCGGCAAAAGATAGAGACATTGCAAGACGAGATAACGCACTACCGCAACCGGTACGAGCACGACAAGGCGCAGTTGCGCCGTCTCGACAACGACCCGAAAGCAATAGAACAGATAGCCCGCGAACGCTATTTCATGAAGATGGACGACGAAGACATATTTGTATTGAGCGACGAAGAACCCCGCACAGCGGCACAAACAAATGAAACAACTGAATAAAACGGAGAACGCCATTTATCTTGGCGGAGCCGCGCTCATGGTGATTGGATGCGCCGCCAACGTGTTCATGCAGGGCTGGGCGCCATACGTGTTCTCCGCAGGCGCGCTCGCTTTCGTGCTAATGCAACTGCGGCAACGCTACGACGGGAACAACATTGCCATACGCCGCCTGCGCCGCATCATGATAATCAGCGACATACTGTTCCTTGTGTCGGCTTTCCTCATGTTTGCCAACCAGAACAACTTTCTCGGCTTAAACGTGTGGGACTACGTCACATACATCCACAACAACTGGGTGGTGACACTGCTCGTGGCTGCCATACTGCAGCTCTACACGACCCACAGGATAAACCACGAAATAGAAAAGGAGGCAAAAAAATCATAAATCACGGCTCCTTTAAAATTAAATAGCATGATTTTTTTTACCACATCGCCATATCATTGTATATTTGTCGCATAATTCCAATATGACAGACCAGCATTGCCTATGAATAGATTTCTATGTATCATAGCGGCAGTCGCCGCATTGGCGTCATGCGCCAACTCATACAACGTAGAAGGTTCCTCCTCGGTCGCTTCGCTTGACGGAAGCAAGCTGTATCTCAAGACCATCAAGAACGATGAGCTGCATAGCCTCGACTCGTGCGCCGTGCTCCATGGCGAATTCCATTTCAGCGGAGTGCTCGACACCATAAGGCTCGCGACTCTGTTCATGGACGACGAAAGCCTGCTGCCCGTTGTGCTCGAGAAAGGCAACATACGAATAAAGATAGACAATGCGGGGCAGAAAGTGAGCGGCACTCCAATGAACGACAAACTGTACGAGTTTCTCGACAAGCACAAGCAACTGGCCAACCGTATGGAAGAACTGTCGCACATACAGGCACAGATGATGCTCGACGGCATCGATGAGTCAATAATCAATGACACGCTGATGCGCGAGGCAACCAACATAACCAAGGCCGAAGACCAGCTCGTGACAAGATTCATAGTGGACAACTTCGACAACGTGCTGGGCCCGGGAGTGTTCATGATGATTACGAGCGGATACCAATATCCCATACTGACGCCCCAAATAGAGCACATCATGAGCCAAGCCACAGAGAAGTTCAAGAACAACCCTTACGTAAAGGCATACTACCGGACTGCCAGCGAAAACGAGGCGAGGATGCAGGGGTTTGACGTTCCGCCTGCCATTGACGGTGACACAACTTCCAACACTGCGGCATACGACAGCACATCGGTGTCGCCATCACAAGGCGAAGGAGACGACATAGAGCCTTGAACATGTTTTTTACATCCGGGAAATGATGAGGACACTGATTGAAAACGCCTTGATTGTGACCGACGGCAAGACGACAAAAGGCGCGCTGTCCATTGATGGCGAACGCATAGAAAGCGTCATTACCGATGGCAAAAGGCCCGGAACGCCATTCGACAGAATCATAGACGCTGCGGGGTGCTACGTCATTCCCGGCGTGATTGACAGTCACGTGCATTTCCGGGAGCCGGGACTTACCGACAAGGCCGACATGGAAAGCGAGAGCCGTGCGGCGGCGGCCGGGGGCGTGACCACCTTTTTCGACATGCCAAACACCGTGCCGCCGACCACCACAATCGAGGCAATCAACGACAAATTCCATCGCGCTGGTGAAGTGAGCCACGTCAACTACTCTTTCTTTTTCGGAGCGACCAACGACAACGCCGAACTTTTCCAACTCCTTGACCAACGCCGCATACCAGGCATTAAAATATTCATGGGCTCGTCAACAGGCAACATGCTGGTTGACAGACGGGAGGCCTTGGAGCGCATCTTCAGCACGACAACGCTGCCCATAATGGCACACTGCGAAGACACTCCCACCATACGGCGAAACATGGAAGCCGCGCGCAAGGCTCACGGCGAAGACCCCGAGGTGACGCTCCATCCCATGATACGCAACGAGGAGTCCTGCATGAGAAGCACGCGGACAGCCGTGGAACTTGCACGGAAACATGGCACGCGCCTGCACGTGGCGCACATCTCCACGGCACACGAGCTCGAGCTGTTCGGCTCAGACCCCAACATAACAGCCGAGGCGGTGACGGCTCACCTGTGGTTTGCCGACAGCGACTACCCCACCCTTGGCTCAAAGATAAAAGTAAACCCCGCCATAAAGTCTGCCGCCGACCGCGATGCCCTGCGACGGGCACTCTCCGACGGGCGCATAACCACAGTGGCCACCGACCACGCCCCACACCTGCCGTCCCAAAAGCAAGGAGGCTGCGTACAGGCGGCATCGGGAATGCCCATGATACAGTTCTCGATGCCCGCCATGCTCGAGCTTGTCGATTGCGGGACGCTTACCTTAGAGCGCATGGTGGAGCTGATGTGCCATGCCCCGGCACTTCTCTTCGGTGTTCGGGAGAGGGGCTTCCTCCGCCCCGGCTACCGGGCCGACATAACCATAATAAGGCCTGACAGCCCGTGGACGGTGACACCCGACATAATAGAAAGCAAGTGCGGGTGGAGTCCGTTGGAAGGACACACATTCAATTGGCGCGTGGAATGCACGCTATGCAACGGCCACCCCGTATATGAAAATGGGCGCGTAGACCGCAGTTACAGAGGCCGCGAAGTGGAATTCAAGCATTGATTGTGACACGACATAAGCTGACTTACAGAATAAGCGAAGTTAAACCATACATCAACTGGGACTACTTCTACTTTGCATGGCAGGTGAAAGACCGTGCCGAACAGGCGAGACTGAGGCACGAGGCCGATGACGCGCTTGCCACACTCGATGGACATTACAGTGTGCATGCGCTGTTTGCGCTCGGCGATGCGAACGCGGATGGCGACGACATACTGTTTGAAGGCACGCGCCTGCCTATGCTGCGGCAACAGACGGTGGCCGATGGAAGTGGCGTATGCCTGTCGCTGGCCGACTTCATAAGACCGCTCTCAGCCGGTAAAAGCGACCGCTTGGGGCTGTTTGCCACCTCGGTCGACCATGCAATGGTGGCCGACCATACCCGTGACGCTTACAAGAAGATGATGGCACAACTGCTGGCTGACAGGCTGGCCGAGGCTGCGGCCGAACTGATGCATGAGCAAGTGAGGAAGAGATATTGGGGCTATGCCCCTGACGAATGCCTCACCATGGATGAGATGCACGCCGAGAAATTCCGTGGAATACGCCCCGCCGTGGGCTATCCATCGCTTCCCGACACCAGCATCAACTTCGTGCTCGACGGCATTCTCTGCTTCGGCGACATAGGGATAAGGCTCACTGGCAATGGCGCCATGCTGCCCCATGCCAGTGTCAGCGGCCTCATGATGGCGCATCCTGCGGCACGATACTTTGCCGTGGGGCCGATTGGCGACGACCAGTTGCGCGATTACGCCCGCCGCCGTGGCGTTCCCTTGGAAATCATGCGGCGATTCTTAACTTCAAACCTCAACTGAATGATTGCAAGGATTTTTGTCTACCTGCTGATAATGATAGTGCTTCCATGCCTATATGTCGACCTGCGCTACCTCCGCCGCAAGCGCACCGCCAAGGCTTGGATACGCATACTGTGGTGGCTGCCGGGCGTCTGCATGGCAGTGTTCACCGTGGCACTGACTCTCAACCGCGACTTCGCGCCGGCCAATCCCACGGCGCTCAACTTCTACCTGTTCCTAATCGGGCTCCTCGTTGTGCCCAACTTCACTTTCGCCCTTTGCTCCGTCATAGGTCTGGGAACGAAACGTCTGTTCCACATGCGCCGCAACTACGGCAACCATATCGGGCTGGCCTTGGTGGCCGTCCATTGGTATGTGCTCATCTACGGCTCCACAGTGGGTTTCGACAAGCTCGTGGTGCGCCACGTAGACTTCGTGTCCGACGATGTGCCGGAGGCCTTCGACGGCTATCGCATAGTACAGTTCTCCGATGCGCACGTGGGAACATACACCCAAAGTCGCAGTTACCTCTTGGACAGAGCCATGGACAGCATCAACGCGCAGCGTGCCGACATGATTGTGTTTACAGGCGACCTGCAAAACATGAGACCTGCAGAGGTGCGCCCACACATGCACGCACTATCCTCGCTGCGCGCTCCCGACGGCGTGTTGTCTGTGCTCGGAAACCATGACTATGCCGACTACATAGAGGCCGATGACTCCACAAAGGCATCCAACTGCCGCGAAATGGTGGCATTGCAGCGCGACATGGGCTGGACGCTACTGCGCAACGAAAACCTTGTGGTGCGCCACAGGGGCGACTCAATTTTTGTGGCAGGAATGGAAAATGACGGCATCAGCAAGCGGTCGCCGCAACGGGGTGACATCGAGAAGACAATGCGGGGCATCCCGCCGTCCGCATTCGTGCTCATGCTCCAGCACGACCCGTCGTGCTGGAAACGCGAGATACTGCCGCAGACAACGGCGCAGCTCACCCTCAGCGGCCATACCCACGGTATGCAGTTTGCCCTGTTCGGATGGTCGCCGATTGTGTTTAAGTACAAGGAGTGGGGCGGCGCTTACCACGATGGAGACCGCGAGCTTTACGTCAGCACAGGCCTTGGCGGCTTCTTGCCGTTCCGTTTCGGCGTACCCGCCGAGATAGTGGTCATCACCCTGCACAAGAAGAGTCTGCAAAAGGGGCGCGCAACCTAAGCGGCAGACAGCATAACGAAAACAAAACATAAAGCAATATGGCAATATTCAAATACATTTACCGCATTTACCAGCTGTGCATAGCCGTGCCACTGACCATTGTGTCCACAATCATCACGGCTTTGACAACGGCCATTGGCTGCACACTGGGCAACGGCCACTTCTGGGGTTACTATCCCGGACGGTGGTGGGCATGGTTCGTAATGCGCATCTTCCTCATACCAGTAAAGGTAGAGGGGCGCGAGAATCTGGAGCCGGGACAGTCGTATGTGTTCGTTTCAAACCACCAAGGGGCATTCGACATCTTCCTCATTTACGGTTTCCTACGACGCAATTTCAAGTGGATGATGAAGCGCGGCATAAAGAAGATTCCCCTTGTGGGGTTTGCCTGCCAATCCGCCCACCACATCTTTGTGGACAAGAGCGGGCCAAGCAAGGTAAAGGACACATACGAGCAGGCACGCAAAACGCTGCAAAGCGGCATGAGCATGGTGGTATTCCCCGAGGGAAGACGCTCGCCCACAGGGCAGATGGGGCCGTTCAAGAAAGGGGCATTCATGCTCGCCGACGAGTTGCAGCTGCCCGTGGTGCCGCTGACCATCAACGGTTCTTACGAAATCATGCCGCGCTCGCGCGACTGGCACTGGGTGAACTGGCACTCTATAACACTGACCATCCATGAGCCCATCTACCCCGTGGATTACGGCTCGCGCAACGTACAAGCCATAATGCACCAGAGCTACGACTCCGTGCAAAGCTCGCTTGACGTGAAATACCTGCCCGAAACAGACACCAACGCACCGGAACCGTGTGACAACAGCCTCTACACCACAGGTGACGGCGCGCATACGCAACTGCCTGACGCGGATTGACGGGGCTGAAGCCAGCCCCGCATGGCCACACGACACCGCCTCTCTGCCTGACAGGCGGGCAGGAAGCATGTGGCACTCCGCCAACGGACACTGCCCTATCTCACCTTATCGCCGGATATTTGCGCATCCACCCGTCCCAACGCAGGCGCATGACGCCAAAGAAAGCCTCGCTGAATATTCCGCCACTCATTTTCGACGTGCCCTCACGGCGGTTGACGAACACCACCGACACCTCCTTAATCTTGAAGCCAATCTTATAGGCCGTGAACTTCATCTCTATCTGGAAGGCATAGCCCTTGCAGCGAATCTTGTCAAGCTCGATGGTCTCCAGCACCCGGCGGCGATAACACTTGAAGCCCGCCGTGGTGTCGTTGACCTTGATGCCCGTCACCATCTGCACATACTTCGAGGCGAAATAGCTCATCAGCACACGCCCGATGGGCCAGTTGACCACGTTGACCCCCGACACATAACGCGAGCCTATGGAAAGGTCGTAGCCATCATCGTGACACGCCGCATACAGGCGCGGCAGGTCGTTCGGGTCGTGGCTGAAGTCGGCATCCATCTCAAATATGTAGTCGTAGCTGTGGGCAAGCGCCCACTTGAAGCCCGCTATGTACGCCGTGCCAAGCCCCAGTTTGCCGCCACGCTCAATGATGAACAGCCTGTCGGCGAACTCCGTGCGCATCAATCGGCGCACTATGGCAGCCGTGCCATCGGGCGAGCCGTCATCAATCACGAGGATATGGAAGCATTTCCGCAGTCCGAACACCGCGCGGACAATCTTCTCTATGTTCTCCTTCTCGTTGTAAGTCGGTATTATTACAACACTGTCGCTTTCGTGCATAATCATGTCTTGTTAGTGCAAGTGGGGCGTATGGCACCGCACAGGAAAGGTTTTCCTCATCGGGTGCAGTCATTCTTCATGCGCAAAGATACCGCAAACGAGCGGAAAAGCAAGCTCACTTGCACTTTCCAGAGTGCAACCTTATCTATTTGCAAAGATAGTCAATTCATCGCATATTGTACGCCATGGGCGCTCATTTTTATATTATTTTCATCCAAATGTAAGCAAAAGGCATCATGTTTGGCTTTTGGGCACATGCAGCCTTGGTCTTCATGAGTTTTTTGGTTACCTTTGCAGGCAAACAATCCGCTTCACATGACTAAGAAAATCGCATCGGCCGTGATGATGGCCACAGCGTTTGCCCTCGGCGCGACAGCCCGGACAACCGACCCGAACGTGGCGCAGGCAGAAAAGATGTTTGGCTTTGTGCAGGCCGATCGGGCAGACAGCCTCTACGCCTACATGGCCGATGAGGTGCGCCCCATGATAAACCAAGAGAGCCTGGCCGGCGTGTTGGCACAGGCAGAGGCCTCCATGGGCAAATACAAGAGCCACGGCGCGTGGGAGGTGCAGACGGTCATGGGCACTCCGGCCTACGTATCGACAATGCTTTTCGAGGATGGCGAGATGTCGTTGTTCATAATCTTCAACGATGCAGGCAAGATGCTCGGCATACAACTGTTGCCGCCCGAGTCAATAAGATAAGACCTGCCATGCCAGCGCATAGGCAGTGCGACCGGCAAGGCTGCGCCTGTGAGCGCAGCGTCAGGCAGCCCTGGCGGGATGGTGTGGCACAGTAAAAAATATCAACAAAAAGCACACCGGAATGCCGCTCGGACGGCATTGCCCGGCA
>CAZKMT010000016.1:0-40871 GCA_964554115.1 uncultured Prevotella sp. | reverse complement strand
AACTGTACGGGCAGTTCCATAATCTCGCGTCGTTATAATCCCGGCAATGTCAAACATCTGTCAAATATAATTGTAACCACAGAGATAACACATTTTATATAGTCGGCAACCCTCGCAAAGTCCATCGGTTATTCTTCGATGTGTGTCATGGAGTGGGCGAAAGAAGACAAGAAACTTGTCATGGCTTCGCCCGGATAGTAGCCAAAGAAGCGTATTAAATGCTTCATTTGCCATGTCATTGCCCTTGAGTTGTTTGTCCTTACGAATATGTTTTGCCCTTGGGTGAAGTACCAATCATCGTTGTGGCCTTCCGTCATGCTGAAAGCGTCGGCCAGCACTTTTGAAATGTTTGTGGTTGTCTTTGAGTCCATGAACGGGATTTCGTCAGGCGAAAATCCGAGCATTTGTACCAGTAGTGAGCCTTCGAGTTGGGCCATCCCGGTGAGTTGCAGCCGTCCAATCCATTTCTGCAGTTTTGCAAAGTCAACCTCATTGCCGACTTTCCGCATGAGCATACCAAGATCGACGATTTGTTTCAGGCAGATGCCCTCGTTGAGTATGTAGCGGGCTATGCGCACAATGGTGAGCAAAAGATTGATTGTCGGCGGCATGATTTCAATCTTTGTCTCTCCCAAGCGTATGTATGCAGAGTCACAACACCTTATTTCCTTGTTGATGATGTCTTGCAATCTGCGGTTTAGCATGATGTTGGTCAGACGCTGGGCTTGCGTGTAATGCTCTATGTCAAGGCCGTTCCAGGTATACGCCAGTGACCCTTTGTCTGTCGGCATGGGGGAAGCGTCGTGGTCACGGGCCCATTTGTTTGCCTTGTTGGCTTGCGTCATGTATGGAAAGTAGATGTCAACATCGCCACATGCCCGGTGGAGTGGGGCAGGATACAGAGCGGCCATGCCTATTCCCCTTAGCAAGATGGGGCGCAGTTGCTCTTTGTTCATCATTCCGAAAAGCTCCTCTATGGCCTTGTTTGCTTTTAGGTTGGCATTTTCCGTTTCCTCGGTCAGTTTTTCCCATTTGGCTTTTTGCCGTACGGGCACTTGCATGAAGAAATCGTTGGCGTAGTTCTTCATGCCATCGTGGGTCAAGGCCGTTACGCCATGGATGAAGGATATGTTGAACAGTTTGTTCCATTTCCATGGCGACATTGGCTCAATGGCTTCGTTCGGATGGCCGAAAGTGCCGCTTATCAGCAGCCTGAAAAAATTTCGCTGGATTACGTCCATAGCCTATGAGTACTTCCGTGGGTATCTAAACAGTATAGAAGCGATGGTTGTGATGCCAATCACGAGAGGGTAATACAGGTAGGGCATGATGCTTATGGGGTTGATGCCGGCGAGTCCGGCTCCCATGAGTATTTGCGCTCCATAAGGTATTATGCCTTGCACGCAGCACGACATGGTGTCGAGTATGCTTGCGCATTTGCGGCTGTCAACGCCGAAGCGGTCGCCGATGCTCTTCGCTATGTTGCCTACGGTGATTATGGCCACCGTGTTGTTTGCCGTGCAGCAATTAACGAGTGCCACCAAAGCGCCGATGCTTAGCTCTGCGCCGCGTTTCCCCTTGACGTGCCGTGTCATTCCATTTATGATGCAATCGATGCCACCTTTCTCCTTTGTCAGTTCGAGCATACCTCCGGCCATCATGCTTATTACAATCAGTTCGCCCATGCCGGCGATGCCGTCACCCATGGCTTGGAACCATCCGTAGACGTCGAAAGAGCCATCGGCGATGCCGATTATGCCCGTGAGGGCGATGCCGAGCGTCATCACAGCCATGACATTCATCCCGAGGATGGCTGTCAGCAGCACGACAATGTACGGAATTACCTTTACGTATTCTATTTCGGGCACATTGGCCGGCGACTGGATGCCGCTGCCCATGACAGCATACACTGCCAATATGATTATTGCCGGCGGTATGGTGATGAACGAGTTGACCCTGAACTTGTCGTTGAGGCGGCATCCTTGGGTAGACGTGGCCGCTATTGTAGTGTCGGATATGAACGACAGGTTGTCGCCAAAAAACGACCCTCCAACGACAATGGCGGTGAGCATGGCAACGTCTGCACCCGTGGAGTGGGCTATGCCGGCGGCGATGGGCGTGAGAGCCACTATGGTGCCGACGCTTGTGCCAATGGAGAGCGACACGAAACAGGAGGCGATGAAGATGCCTGCCAGCAACATTCCGCCCGGCAGCAGATGGAGCGTAAGGTTCACCGTGGCATCGATGCTCCCCATCATCTTGGCACTGTTTGCGAATGCTCCTGCGAGGATGAATATCCATAGCATGAGCATCATGTTGCCCGTGCCTGCCCCATGGCTGAAAATGTCGATGCGTCGCCGCAGCGGGATACCCCCGCTCGCGGCGACAGCATATATCGACGATATCATGAATGCCACGGTGATGGGAACCTTGTAGAAGTCGCCGGCCACAACAGATGTGCCCACATACAATGCTACGAACACCAGCAATGGGCTTAAAGCCATGAGGCCTTTTCTGTCCATCAGAGCGTCACCCCGTTCTTGAAGATTGCTATTTCACGGTATCCGTTTGCTTCGTTGCGGGCTTTTTCGCCGCTTGCCACCGCCAATACTTTACTGATGAACTCGCGGGTTAGCTCTTTCATCGACTTTCCCTCTACCAGTTGTCCTGCACTGAAGTCTATCCAGTTGGGCTTTTGCGCAGCGAGTGTTGGGTTTGTGGCTATCTTCATTGTGGGAACATAAGTTCCGAATGGGGTTCCACGGCCTGTGGTGAACAGCACGATTTGGCAGCCGGCCGACGCCAAGGCCGTGGATGCCACCAAGTCGTTGCCCGGAGCAGACAGCAGGTTCAGGCCGTTTTCCTTGAGACGGTCGCCATATTCAAGCACGCCGCTGACAGGAGCCCGCCCGCATTTCTGCGTGCATCCCAAAGCCTTGTCCTCGAGGGTTGAGATGCCGCCCGCCTTGTTTCCCGGGGAGGGATTTTCGCCTACGGGCTCGCCATGGCTCAGGAAGTATTCTTTGAAGTTGTTCACCATGCTTACCGTTTGGCGGAACAAGTCCTCTGTCTTGCATCGGTTCATTAGTATTGTCTCCGCGCCGAACATCTCCGGCACTTCGGTGAGTATTGTCGTTCCACCTTGGGCTACGAGCCAATCGGAAAACTCTCCCACCAAGGGGTTGGCCGTTATGCCACTGAAGCCATCGCTTCCGCCACACTTCAGTCCTATGCGCAGCTTGCTTACGGAAACATCTTCGCGGGTGTCGCCTTTCGCCTTGTCGTAAAGGGAACGTAAGATGTCCATGCCAACCTGTAGTTCATCGCCTTCCACTTTTTGCACCACGAGGAACTTTATGCGCTCGCGGTCATAGTCGCCGAGCAGTTTCTCGAACTCGTCGGGCTGGTTGTTTTCGCATCCGAGGCCCAGCACGAGCACGCCGCCCGCATTGGGGTGGAGCGTGATGTCGCGCAGTATCTTGCGCGTGTTCTCATGATCACCGCTCAGTTGCGAGCATCCGTAGTTGTGATGCCAGGCATATATGGAGTCAACCCCCTCGCATCCTGTCTCGAGTTGCAGCATGGAAGCGAGCTTCTCGGCGATGCCGTTGACGCAACCCACGGTAGGCACAATCCATATTTCGTTGCGCGTTCCCACTTCGCCATTTTTCCTTACATAGCCCTTGAATGTCAGTTTCTCATCTTCTATGCGCAGAGGTTCATCCACAGGGCTGTAAGTGTATTCGAGCGTTCCTGACAGGTTCGTCTTGAGATTGTTCTCGTTCACCCAGTCGCCGGCCTTGAGGTCATGCAAGGCATGGCCTATCGGGTAGCCGTATTTTATGATGTTTGTGCCCTTGCTTGCGTCTTTTATCAGAATCTTGTGCCCGGCAGGCGTGTCTTGGTTTACAGTGACGGTCATCCCGTCCACGTCGATTTTTGTTCCTTTGGCAATTGGTTGCAGGCAAACCACGACAGAGTCTGCGGTGTTGATTTTGATGAATGCTTGTTTCATTGTATTTGTTTGTGTTAGAAAAGAATTTGGATTAGCGCTGATTCCTATAGTTGCGTGCGTCTGTAGAAGTCAACGTTCTCCTTGGTTAGTATTTCTATTGGCATATAGTTTACGGGGTTGATTTCCTTTTTTAGCACGATGGCCTCGAATAGGGATTCCACGCACGAATATCCCTGCATGTATCCGTGCTGTGCGATGAGAAAAGATATTGAGCCTTGGCGCACGCATTCGGCGTTCTTGCTCACCATGTCGTAGCCCATTATCTGCACATTGCGCCTGTTGCTCCGCAGCAGAAACTCGCCAACGATATGGGCTTTGGAGTTGAATGTGATGCAGTGGCGCACTTCGGGGTGAGATGTGAAGAAGTCTTCCAGGATGGTGTCATACTCTTTGCGCTCCTTGTTGAGCGGCAGGTTCACCTCAAGGATGCCAATGTCGGGGTAGTGGTCGTGCATGTAATGCCGGAAGCCCGTCTCACGGTTCTCCTGCTGCTTGCTTGCCACGTTGCCGTCCTTGGTCTGCTTCATCAGCATCACGTTGGCATCCTTGTTGGCGATGAGCATCAGCATCCGCCCCGCAAAATAGCCGCTGCAAAAGGAGTCTTGGCCATAGAATGACAAGGGCTTCAGGTCGGGCATGTATGAGTCGAGCAATATGAAAGGTATGTTACGCTCGTGCAACACGTCGGTGAACTTGCGGGTCAGGTCGAGGCGCGATGGCACTATGATGATGCCGTCGGGCTGCTGCTTGAGACATTCCTCTGTGGCCTTGGTGAACGTATCCTCCTTGAACCGCTTGTAGTACATTATCTTTACGCCTATGTTGAAGTCGCGCCTATGGTCGCGTGCGCTCATGGCTCCCTCTTCGATTTCGTCCCAATAGGCCTCTGCCTCATGCTTTGGCATGATGAGGTAGAAATTATACTTTTTGTTGTATGCCAAGGCACTGGCATACATGTTGGGGCGATAGTCCATTTCTTTCAGGGCTTTCTCCACTTTCTCCCTAGCAGATTTGGACACATTCGGCCTGTTGTGCAGCACTCGATCCACAGTGCCAACGGACACGCCCGACTGCTCTGCAATGTCTTTTATTCTGATTTTGTCGGGAACCATAATTTGTGAATTCTCTTTTTATGCATCGGCAAAAATACCAATAAATTTTGAAATGTGCGAATGCCGGTGTAATATTTTGGTCAATGTCATTAAAAATAAGGCTTGTACATTCATTCTGACGCTTGTCTGCACGTTTTATCTGAGATGGGCTTTTCTCAGCCATTCCCAGCAACCGAACGGGAATGTTGCCATTATGGCCTGTGATACGGAAGCCCGTTAGGTTAAGAAAGGTGGCATGAGCCATTTCGGCTGCAAAGGGACGGAACCGTCATGACCGAGAGGCCACACCAGTCAGCGAGAGCGACACGAGGTATCTTAAAACACCATTGGAAAAGGTGCGGGTGGCAAAAGGCACATCGTTAATGACCGATGTTCTTTTTTATTAAAATAGGTTAGGTGTGTGCCAAAATCGAGGCATATTCCAATTATTCATTGTATGCTTAAATAATATGGCATAGCTGGCTTTTTTGAGTAATAATTTTTATATATTTGCACGTGATTTTAATGTTCATCGTATGGAAATGAATACTCTAATTAAAAACTGGGCGGACAGGACTGCCTATTTTTACAATGTTATTGCAAAAGAGCTTGGAGACCACGCTCCGGCTTTCTATACTCAGTCTCCCTTGTTGAATCTGACGTGTCCTCCTAAGGTGTTGGTCATTGGTATAAATCCAGGTTCTGGCGGCTCATATAGAGAACAGTGTAACAACCCTCTATGGGAGCTGAATGGCAATCCGATGGATGGACTTCATTTAATAAAAGGTAATCCATGTTGGTCAGAACACAAGAAATGGCGTTATTGGAAAAGGCTCAGGCAAATGTTTGGCGAAGATAACAATCCGATGGATGATGAAAATGGATATGTTGTCACCAATGCTTCTTTCTTTGCTACGTTCAAAGCGAAAGAGTTGAACAAGAATATATTGAAGAAGACTACGCCGTGCTCCATTGAACTGATAGACATTCTGAAGCCACAATTTATCCTTGTGCTGAGTGGGAAAAGTGTTCTAAGGACAATGGCGGAAGTAGATGAAAAAACGCATTACACCCAGCTTTTCAATTCATATTCTAATGTGTTTATTGGCGACATACATGGCGTGCCTTGTTGCGGTGTGTCGCATCCTTCCGCATTCATGCTTAGTGAGGAAAGGGACTTGATAAGAAAAGTGATTTCACAGGTATATAATAAAGAAAGCATTGTCAGAGAGAATTATGATGGTTTGTTAGCTACTATAAATCAACGGAAAAACAATCCCCGTTTGTCAAATGATGTAATCTTTGGGTTATATAAGGCGATTGTTGTGCATGATTTTCCGTACGAATGTTATGAGAATAATGATAAATGTCGGCGATATGATTTGCGGAATGGCTTTCAATTGACCATCGCCTGTAATTCAACTACAAAAGCCATAGCCATCAGACCCAAGGTTTATAAAGGAGATAAGGATATTCCTTATGCAGGTGAGATATTCAACTGTCTGGAGAAAGTAGGATATGTAAGTGCCCATTCTTGGTTAGCCATAAAGCATTTGAATCAGTTAATATTTGATGACGTAAATATAGAGGCGGACCGTCTTGTAAAAGAGATAATAGAGACTATTGAGAGAGTCTATCAAATACTTCCACCGACAGACACATATTAACGATTAGGAAATCCGAATAGCCAAGTGAAAACTTTTATTTTTAACTTTTTCTCTTTGGGAGTCATAATCAGAAGAAGGAGTGGTGTTTTCTTCTAATTTACTGATTCCCAATAGGGGAAAAAACAGCAAGCCAATAAAATGAATTATAAACTTTTGAACATGAATCAGAGTTGAATATTCAACTCTGATTCCATTAGATAACTGTAATTTTGGAAATTCCTTGCGTTTCGGCAACGTCCACAATGGTGTCATTGTTGACTATTGTCATGAGTGTTTATGAAACTGTTGGTGTTCAAGAGATTATGCGCTTTTGAACGCCGTAAATGGATGACGCTCGTTGACGGCACAATGATCGCTTTATGCCAACCCTCATCAGGTGTGCAAACAAGATGTCCAAATAGTTGAAAGTGCTTGCGGACAATCTTGTTGACAAGTGATTTCGGATGTTTCTACACAGCAATTTTATTTGTAATATTTTCTTCAAATCATAAACTTTTTATTTGTTTTGTTTTTCTGTTCGGGAAAATAGTGGTATTTTTGTGGTCAAAACGAAATTAATACAAACGATTTATAAAAATGTATTTTTGCAATGGCTAAAGTTGTAACATTAGGTGAGATTATGCTCCGCCTTTCTACCCCCGGGCAGAAAAGATTTGTGCAAAGTGATGTGTTTGATGTTGTTTATGGTGGCGGCGAGGCCAATGTGGCTGTTAGCTGTGCCAACTACGGGCACGATGCGTATTTTGTGACTAAGTTACCCAAACACGAGATAGGGCAATGCGCGGTGAACGCATTGCGTTGCTATGGCGTACATACGGATTTCATCGCCCGCGGAGGCAATCGTGTGGGAATATATTATCTGGAGACAGGAGCCTCAATGCGCCCCTCCAAAGTGATTTATGATCGTGCGGGCAGCTCCATTGCGGAAGCCAATCCTGAGGATTTCGATTTCGACAAGATAATGGAGGGTGCAGACTGGTTCCACTGGAGTGGTATTACGCCCGCCATCAGTGACAAAGCTGCTGAACTAACCAAGCTAGCTTGCGAGGCTGCCAAGCGTCATGGCGTGACCGTATCGGTAGACCTGAACTTCCGCAAGAAACTGTGGACATCGGAGAAGGCGCAAAGCATCATGAAGCCTTTGATGAAGTATGTTGACGTGTGCATAGGCAACGAGGAAGATGCACAGCTCTGCCTTGGCTTCAAGCCCGATGCCGACGTGGAAGGCGGCAAGACGGATGCAGAGGGCTATTATGGCATCTTCAAGGGCATGATGGAGACATTCGGCTTCAAGTATGTGGTGTCCACCTTGCGCGAGTCTCTCTCGGCAACGCACAACGGATGGAAAGCGCTCATCTATAATGGCAAGGAATTTTATAGCAGCAAGCGCTACGACATCATGCCGATAATAGACCGTGTGGGCGGAGGCGATTCGTTTTCCGGCGGGCTTATCCACGGGTTGCTGACATACCCTGACGACCAAGGTAAAGCCCTTGAGTTTGCCGTAGCTGCATCGGCATTGAAACACACCATTCCTGGTGACTTCAATATGGTGAGCACGGAAGAAGTCGAGGCTCTGGCCGGAGGTGATGCCAGTGGCCGTGTGCAGCGTTGATATGGCATATTTGGTTTTAAAACAATAGAAATGGCTAAATTTGATAAGATTGCCGTGCTGTCCAAGATGGGGCAGACGGGCATGGTGCCTGTGTTCTACCACAAGGATGCAGAAGTAGCAAAAAAGGTCATAAAGGCATGTTATGACGGTGGTGTGCGTGCTTTCGAGTTCACCAATCGCGGTGATTTCGCTCAGGAAGTGTTTGCTGAAGTGGTTAAGTATGCTGCCGTGGAGTGTCCCGAGCTGGCTCTTGGCGTCGGCACAGTGGTTGATCCGGCCACGGCTGCCCTTTATATACAGCTTGGGGCATGCTTTGTCGTCGGGCCTATGTTCAATCCGGAAATATCCAAGATTTGCAATCGCCGCCTCATCCCGTACACTCCCGGGTGTGGAAGTGTCTCTGAGATTAGCGCAGCGCAGGAGACCGGATGCGACCTGTGCAAAGTGTTCCCCGGCGATGTTCTTGGACCAAAGCTCGTGAAAGGTTTAATGGCACCCATGCCGTGGTCAAAGCTGATGGTGACAGGTGGCGTCTCACCCGATGAAGAAAACCTTACATCTTGGATCAAGGCCGGAGTGTATTGCGTTGGCATGGGCTCGAAACTGTTCCCGAAAGACGTTGTGGCCACGGGCAATTGGCAGGCCATAACCGACAAATGCGTAGAAGCCCTTGGTTACATTGCTAAGGCTCGCGCATAAAAAATCTTTGTCAAAAGGCTTCCTCTGGGCATCATGTCTGTGGAGCCTTTTGTCTTTTTCAGCCTGTTCGCAATCGGAAAGGCAGCAAGTGGACAGGCTGAATGATATATCTTATGCTTACCATTACCGCGATTTAGACTCCGCAGCAGTGTATGCGGACAGTGCTTACCTGCTTTCCGCCAACTATGCCGATGGCAGGGCGGAAGCGGCAAATCATTTGGCATTTGTTAGCATTGTGCGTATGGACTATGACGAAGCGCGGAAAAGGCTTGATGAGGTGGTGGCCACTACCGACAACCAGATAGAGCTTCTTGTATCGGATGTCATGCAAATGCTCATTTGCCAGCGCATGTCGCAAAGTCGTGAATTCTACGATTGGCGCGAACGAGCAAAGAAACGGCTGCAACGCATTGCCGAAGAGCGGGCTTCCTTGTCTGCGCGCTCGTTGTCGCGTGCGGCTTATGCCGAAGCGGAATACGCCATAGTTTGTTCCGAATATTATGAAAATGTGGGTATGGACAGTGCTTCGGTCATGTCGATTGCCGCCATCAATCCCGATGAATTCATAAAGAGCGACACAGCACAATATCTCAATTACCTGTACCATGCGGGCTTATACGGACTGTCCTTGGGAGTGTCGGTTGAGGATATGTGGCAAGGCAAGTTTGAGAGTCTGTTCACATGCTATGTCTTGGCGAGTCGGCATGGCTACGTCTTCTTCATGGCAAGTGCCTTGGATGCCATGGCCAACATTCTGTCAAATCCTTATCTGCGCGGACGCATGGCGGCAGACAATCCTCAGATGATGCTTCTCATCAATCCAGATCGGGTGGATGACAGCCTGCTGCCGGGCTATTTATCCGAAGCCGCTCTCTTCCTTTTTGGCGAATTTGGCAGTGCCTATCATGTGGCAAGCGCATACTGCACGTTGGCCTCGTGCTATATATCCATCGGTGATTATCAGTCCGCGCTTTCATGCCTTAACGATGCCTTGTCTGATGAGAAAGTTGGCATGGCGCCGGAGCTTATCGCGCGCATCAGGGAACAGCTGAGCATAGCATATTCCGGCCTTGATGACAAGCATTCAAGCGACTATAACCGCAACATATACCTCGACTTGCAAGAGCAGACAAGGCAGGACCGTTACCTCGAGTCGCATGCAATGAGGCTTGAAGAGACTGCCATGCAATTGAACTTGATGATAGTGGCGGTCATCGCGGCCATTGTGTTGCTGGCGTTCTTGTTGTGGTTGTTTAACCATCTGCATCGCAGGCGCAGGCACGAAGAGCTTGACAATGAATTGCTCAAACCAATGGAAGAGTGGCAGGAGAGAAACTCCACGCGCATCGAAGCTTTGCGCGAGAGACAGGAGAAACTGCGTGAAGACCATGATTCGTGTATGGTGAGCATCAAAGGGAACGAACGCCGAAACATAGAAAACCGCGCAAAAGTTGCCTTGGCCAACAGTGTCGTGCCGTTGATTGACCGCATCATCCATGAGCTTGACATGCTTTCCACACGCAGCGAGGCCGGTGATGTGCGCGAAGAACGTTATAAATACATATCCGAACTTGCCGGCAAGATAAACGAATATAATGATGTGTTGACGCATTGGATACAAATGCGTCACGGGATGCTTGACTTGCATGTCGAAAGTTTCAAGCTGATGCCTCTGTTCGATTTGGTCGCACAAAGCAGGCCGGAGTTCATTTCACGCGGCCTCGAGCTATGTGTGGTGCCGACAGACACAGTTGTGAAAGCCGATAGGATACTCACATTGTTCATGATAAACACCCTTGCGGAAAACGCGCGGAAGTTTACGGGCGCAGGCGGACAGGTGACGATACGGGCCGATGAGGCCATCGATTACGTGGAAATATCCGTAAGCGACACCGGTTGTGGCATACCGGCAGAAAGGCTCGCCCACATATTTGACTTGAAGATGTGCAATGGCCACGGCTTCGGATTGGCCAATTGTTGCGGCATAATAGATAAATATAAGAAAGTAAGCCAGATATTCCGTTGTTGCACTCTGTCGGCAGAGAGCGAGGAGGGCAGGGGAAGCCGGTTCTATTTCCGTTTGCCCAAAGGTATGAAGAGAGTTTTTTCTGTCCTGGCTTTGGTATCCATGTCTGTCTGGCCGGGTGTCGCCCATCCATCTTCCGCCGTTGGCGACCGCCAGAGTGGCTTCGAGCTGTCTGTTGCCGGAGCTTTCGCAGACAGCGCGTATTTCTCAAACATAAACGGCACTTACGCCAAAACGCTGGAGTTTGCGGACTCTTGCATTAAGTATCTCAACGCTCATTATCTCCGCACCAATGCCGGAGGGCATTGCCGGATGGTACGCTTGGGCGATGGCCTGTCATTGCCGCCAGAGATTATGTGGTATCGCGACAGCATCCTTACCAACTACGACATCATTTTGGACATCAGAAATGAGAGCGCGGTGGCATCGCTGGCTCTGCATGATTGGGATTCGTATAATTACAACAATGGTATATATACGCAACTGTTCAAGGAGTTGTCAGTGGACAGCACCCTTGCCGATTATTGCAAAAAGATGCACCAGTCACAGGCAAACAAGACCATATCGGTGATAATCTTGCTGTGCATCCTTGTAATGATATTGCCTGCATACTATGTGCTGTACTACCGCCATGTGTTGTTCTTCCGCTTTTGCGTGGAGCGCGTGAAGGCCATCAACGATATTCTTCTCAGCGATTTGGATCCATCGGAAAAATTGGCTGACATAGAGCATCTTTCGCATGAAGCCTATCCCGGCAGGCTTGCGGGCATCGTTGCCAAGATTAAGCAGTCTCTTGCCGACACCATTTCCATTGAAAAGAAGCAGCAAACGGGGGTGGAGTTGATGGAGGACGAATTGCGCAGGGCGGAGTATGAGAACAACAATTTGTATGTGGCCAACTCGATTATAGACAACTGCCTGTCGGTGCTGAAGCATGAGACGATGTACTACCCGGGGCGGATAGGCAAATTGGTGACGGGCCGTGATGCCGACCTGCAGGCCTTGCATGAATTGGTTGGTTATTACAGGGGAATCTATTCCAATCTCTGTCTGCAGGCCATGAGGCAAGTGTTGCGTGTCAGGTTGCGCATCGTTCCCGTGGAAGTGGGAACGCTCATTGATGCCGATGCGGTTGGTTTGCGCGTCATTGGTTCTCCCAACCTGTTGCGGTACATGTTTGAGATACTCAAATCGCAGCCCGGCTACGAGGGCACTGAGGCGGATGTGTTGCCCACAGACTCCGACTATGTTGCCGTCATGGTGTTTATGCGGGGCTCCACGTCGGGCAACATTCACAATTTGTTCGCTCCGAGTGTGGATGCCATACCATATTTATTGTGCCGTCAGGTGGTGAGCGAGCTTTCCGAATCCACGGGACGTTGCCGTTGTGGCATGGAGGCGTTGCATTCTGATGGTAGGGCAGCGATAAGGATAGTCTTGCCGAAATATCATTGACATTGAAATAAACGTTAGGTTGAAATGGACAGGTTCAAAGTGATTATAGTGGAGGATGTGCCACTGGAGCTGAAAGGAACGGAGGGAATAATCCGCAATGACATACCGGAAGCCGAGGTAATAGGCACGGCCGACAGTGAGACTGCGTATTGGAAACTGATGAAGGCACAACTCCCGGACCTGGTACTGCTCGATTTGGGATTGAGTGGCTCAACGGCCATTGGCGTGGAGATATGCCGCCACACAAAGGAATCTTATCCTACAGTCAAGGTGCTCATATTCACCGGCGAAATATTAAACGAGAGGCTATGGGTGGAGGCCCTTGGCGCGGGAGCTGACGGAATAATACTCAAAAGCGGCGAACTGCTCACACGCGACGACGTGATGCGGGTGATGGAGGGGAAGCGCCCGGTGTTCAACCAGCCCATACTTGCGAGGATAGTTGACCGTTTCACGGCCACCGTGAACAAGGAGATGTGTAAGCAAGAGGCTTTGATTGACTACGAAATAGACGAATACGATGAGCGTTTGCTTCGCCATCTGGCTCTCGGATACACAAAGGAGCAGATTGCCGGCCTACGGACAATGCCGTTTGGCGTTAAGAGCATAGAGAAGCGCCAGAACGAGCTGGTGCAGAAGTTGTTCCCCAACGGCAACGGAGGCATCGGTGTCAATGCCACGCGCCTTGTGGTCAAGGCCATAGAGCTGAACATATTGGATGTCGATAATCTGGAGCCGGATGTTGATTAGGGTCTTGTCGTATGTAGCTGTGGTGCTCTTCGTCGTCGAAGTCCTGTTGTGCCTCGTGTCGTGGATTGTCTGCGCTGTGTTTCCCGAGTGCGGTTTCCGTAGCATCATTAGTGCGGAAGGCATACGGTGGGCATTGGGAACATATTCCGAAATGCTTGCCACGCCACTCTTGGTCAGCCTCGTGCTGGCGGCGGTGGCAATAGGAGCAATGGCAGACAGTGGACTGCTGAAAGTGTTTACGGCACACCGCAGGTTGAAATACCGTGAGCGCATAGCCTCATACTTTGTTTTATGTATGGCCATAGCCTATGTGTTGGCCGTCGTGGCGTTGGCAGCCTTGCCGCATGCCGTGCTCCTAAGTTCCACGGGGCGGCTCTTTCCGTCGCCGTTCAGCCGTTCGTTAGTGCCTGTCGCCTGTTTTGGTGTCAGTCTGCTGTCTGTCATATACGGCATTGTCTCAGGTCATTACCGCACTGTTTATGATGTGTTCAAATCGTTGTTTGTAGGTATCGGCAAGCTGTCGCCGCTGTTTGTCATATACATATTGTTAGCACAATTATATTATTCATTCTGTTTCGTGGTGCTGCAAAACACTAATTAATGGGTATTGCGGGGAATGTGGTTTTCGCTTATCTTTGCAACCGAAAACAAGTGAAATAAGAATAATAGGCAAATAGAAATGAAAAAAACAATTGTTATTTATGGTTCGTCTACCGGAACCTGCCAGTCGATAGCCGAAAGGATAGCGAATAGGCTGGGGGTAGAAACGCTTGACGTGCAGAATTTGACAGAAAGCGTGATTGACTCTAATGCAAACTTGATTCTCGGGACGTCCACATGGGGTGCCGGAGAGTTGCAGGACGATTGGTATGACGGGTTGAAAATGCTCCAGAAAGCAGACCTCAAAGGCAAGACAATAGCATTCTTTGGATGTGGAGACTGCGAGACTTACGGCGACACTTTTGTGAGTGCCATAGGTGAACTCTACAACGGCATAAAAGACAGTGGGGCGGCTTTCATCGGTAGCGTATCTACTGACGGTTATAGTTTTGCCGGGAGCGAAGCTGTCATTGACGGACAATTCATCGGTCTTCCGCTTGACGAAATCAATGAGGAGGACAAGACAGATGAGCGCATTGACGCATGGGTAGAGTCAATAAAGGATAAACTCTGACCAACCAACTTGAGATTCATAAAGTATTTGTTTAGTTTTAATGAAATGAAGGCAGGCTGTGAAGTCTGCCTTTGTTGTATTTCCGGTTTTAGCTGGCGATGGATTTCCACCCGATGCGGTGTTGGTTTCCGACGGGCTGCAACGCCAATGATGGAAGCATAGCGGGTTTCCATCATCGCTGGTCTGTAAATATTTTTCATAAATTGAAATGTTTCCGCAACATGTTTTTGACGGAGCTGTAACGATTTGGTTTCCAGATGGTTTTTGGCATGGGGCGTTTCGCGTTTCAAAACGGTTCGTTTTGTGATGTGAAACGGTGTATTTCACCATGCAAAACGGCCTGTTTTGCATGGCAAAACTTATGACATTGTGCGCCATGCCGTTGATTTGTAAATATTCTTTACCATGTTTTTGTGTCTTGTATGCGGCTTTGGCATTCCATGTATTGGACTTATGGCCGCGCAATTGCCCATTGAATGAACTTATCGGAAGCACTTGTCCAAACAGCCCTTGATTAATTTTGCCAAGTGGCATATTATTGCTACTTTTGCGCCCAAAACAAGATATAACGACAATTTTATGCGTAACGTTTGCATTGTGGCAGGGGCACGTCCCAATTTCATAAAAGTGGCGCCTATAATATGGGCGATAACCAAGGCAAGGAACGCCGGAGAAAACATAGCTTTCAAGCTGGTGTACACAGGAAAGGAGGACGATTCGACACTTGAGCCTTCATTGTTTGACGATTTGCAAATATCCCGTCCCGATGTGTTTCTCGGCGTAGACAGCGACAGGCTCAATGAGCTTACCGGTCGGGTGATGAGCGCGTTTGATGGATATCTGGCATCCAACCCGACAGATGTCGTGATAGTGGTTGATGATTTGGCTTCCACCATGGCCGTGGCAATAGTCACGAAGAAATGCGGGGTGCGCCTGGCACATCTTGTCGCGGGCACCCGCTCTTTTGATTTTACGATGCCGAAAGAGATAAACCGCCTTGTGATTGACGGGCTCAGCGACTTGCTGTTCACTGCCGGCGTCGGCTCGAACAGCATCGTGACGCGCGAAGGCGCAGAGATGTCGCAGATATACATGGTTGGCAACATACTCATTGATACCCTGCGCCATAACCATAGCCGTTTACGCCGCCCAGCGGTGCTTGATGCCTTGGGCGTGGCAGATGGTAGGTATCTTGTGTTTACCATCAACCGCAAGGCTCTGTTGACTGATGCAGACGGTCTTCGCAACCTGATGCGCACTTTGTGTTTGTCGGCAGGCGACATGCCGATAATAGCGCCCTTGCGCGGTTTCGCCAGTGATAGGGTTGAGGCTGCCGGTGTGGCCGCCGCGCCATTCCATGTTGTAGACCCCATGCCATATCCTGAGTTTGGTTATCTTGTGACCCATGCCTGTGGAGTCATCACCGATTCTGGCAATGTTGCAGAAGAAGCGACATTCGAAAATGTGCCTTGCGTCACCCTAAACAGCTATACGGAACATTATGAAACCGTTACGCAAGGCACCAATGTGCTCGTTGGCGAAGACCCCGAGAAATTGTCAGGCGCAGTTTCAAGCATGGTCGGCGGACATTGGAAGAAAGGTACTCTGCCCGACCGCTGGGATGGGCGTGCCGCAGAGCGGATAGTGAAAATACTGCTTGAATGCTGAAGCGCGTTCTCCGTAGGAGCGCGTGTGTCCATTTGTCGGCTTCCCTCCGCCTGCGGCAGAGGGAAAATCATGCCGTGCCATATTATTGGAGGCTTTTGGGGCATGGCGAAGTTTTCCCATGTTTTTTGCCAGTTTTCTTCACTGTGTAGAATTAAATGCGTATCTTTGCATACGCAATAGGTTCGCACCAAGTGCGATTAAAAGGGAACAGGGTGGAAATCCCTGACAGTCCCGCTGCTGTGATTTGTCTTTATTGGCGCAAACATTGATATAGTCACTGGCTTTTGTTATACAGCCGGGAAGACGTTTGCCGCCGGACATTAAGTCAGAAGACCTGCCATTGCGAGTATTCTTCTCCGTAGCTTCGCGGAAAAGGCACGGGGAGAGTTTTAAGCATAGCTTCTTAGGGCATGAGAATGATTCTGATAGCATTGTCTTGCGCTGTTGCCACGCATTGCCATTCACAGGATGGCCATTCGTTGGATACAGACAGCGTGCGCCAGGTGCGCGAGGTTGTGGTCGTCTCTAACCACGCCACGCGCGAGACAGTGCCGGCGCAACGCTTGAGGGGCGAGCAGCTGGAGCGGCTCAGTAGCAGTTCCGTGGCCGATGCGCTCAGGTATTTCTCCGGAGTGCAGATAAAAGACTATGGCGGAGTGGGGGGAATCAAGACAGTGAACATAAGGAGCATGGGAAGCGAACACCTTGGAGTGTACTATGATGGGGTGGAAATAGGGAACGCGCAAAACGGGCAAGTGGATCTCGGACAGTTCTCTTTGGACAACGTGGAGGAAATAACCCTTTACAACGGGCAGAAAAGTGCGATATTCCAACCGGCAAGCGATTTTGGCAACGCCGGTTCGGTGTACATCCGCACTCGCATCCCGGTGTTCCAAGACGGCAAGGATTACAATGTGAAAGCCAAAGTGAAATACGCCACTAGCGGCGAGGTGGCATCGTTATCCGCCCTTTACGAACAACGCTTTTCGCCCGGCGTATGCGCCTCGCTGAGCGCCGGCGCACTGACGGCGAGCGGCAAGTATAAATTCCGCTACAAGCGGAACAACAGCGATGGCAGCACGGCTTACGACACTACGGCAACACGGCACAATGGCGACATGTGGGCTTTCAGAGTGGAGGCCAACGTATATGGCAAGACAGACCAGGGTACGTGGGCACTGAAAGCATACACATATAATTCCGAACGGGGCATACCGGGTGCCATAGTGAATAATGTGTGGAGGCGCGGTGAACGCCAGTGGGACCACAACACTTTCTTCCAAGGCAACTGGCGTAAGAGCTTCGGTCGCCGCTTCAGTACCAGTATGCTTTTCAAATACGCCTATTATGACACTCATTATGTAAACAATGACACTACGACAATGCTTGTAGACAATACGTACAAGCAGCAGGAAGCATATGTATCTACGGCCAATGTATATGAGATAATGCGTGGATGGAACGTGTCGTTGAGCTATGACTTCAAGTGGAACAAACTCGATTCCGACTTGCGCGATTTCGTCTACCCACACAGGTTTTCCAATCTTGTGTCATTGGCCACGTCTTTCGACCACCGCATAGTGAAGGTGCAAGGCAGTCTGTTGGCCACATTCGTGAAAGACCACACTTTGCGACAGGCAGACAAACCATTGGTGAACAAGATCACTCCGGCCATATTCGCCTGTGTCTATCCCTTTGGCACGTCAGTGTTTTCTGTCCGCGCGTTTGCCAAGAAGAGTTTCCGTATGCCCACTTTCAATGAGCTTTACTATACAGACATAGGCAATGCATCACTCAACCCGGAGACAGCCATACAATATGACGCGGGCTTCACGTTCGACAAGGAATTTCATTCATCGGCCTTGCGCAGCTTCCATATACAGGTTGATGGCTATTACAACACTGTGCACGACAAGGTAGTGGCTTATCCCAAGGGGCAACAGTTTCGCTGGACCATGCTCAACCTTGGTCGCGTACACATAAAGGGTGTTGACGTAGAGGCGGAAGCCGTGTGCGTGCCGATGCGGGAGCTCGCAGTGGCCGGGCGCATACAATACACATACCAGCAGGCGCGTGATGTGACGAATCCGTCACAATCATATTATGGCGACCAAATACCCTACATACCTTGGCACAGCGGCTCTGCCATCGTAAGTGTGAGTTACCGTGATTTCGATTTCAACTACAGCTTCATTTACACCGGCGAACGTTACAGTCAGCAGGAAAACATTCCGGTAAACCACATGGAGCCGTGGTACACGAGTGATGTGAGCATGGCTTACAAGCTTCGCCTGAGGAATGCTGCCGTCCGTCTCACATTTGAAATTAACAACCTGTTCAGCCAGGACTACGATGTGATAATAAACTATCCAATGCCAAAGCGCAACTATGCCTTGGCCGTGGATGTTTCGATTTAGTACGCATAAACCTGCAAAATGAAGAATATGAGAAAACTATTGCTGGCAACAACCTTGGCACTGGCCGTGTATTCATGCCGCGACGATGAGTATGTTTCATTGTCAGACACCCAAGATACGGGAGCGACTCCGGTCGTGAGCGACATCGTTGGCATGTATGTGTTGTGCGAAGGAAACATGGGGAGCAACAAGGCTTCTGTGGATTATCTGGACCTTTCGGGCGGCAGCTCCAGTGTGAATTATTACCGAAACATATATCCGGAGCGCAACCCAACGGAAGTGAAGGAACTTGGCGACGTGGGTAACGACATAAAGGTATATGGCAGTCGTCTGTGGATGACAATCAATTGCTCAAACATGGTCGTGGTGGCCACTTCTGACTCATGCCGCAAAGTGGCTCAGATAGACATTCCCAACTGCCGTAGCCTTGCGTTCGATGGGGCTTACGCTTACGTCAGTTCTTACGTCGGACCTGTGCAGGTAGGCAGTACGCAGCATCTGGGTCGCGTATATAAAGTCGATACGCTCACGTTCCAGATAGTGGATTCCGTTACCGTTGGCTACCAACCCGAAGAAATGGCCGTGCTTGATGGCAAATTGTATGTCGCAAACAGTGGCGGCTACTTGCTGGATGGAAGTGAGAGGAGTGTAAGCGTGGTCGATATGGAATCGTTTGCGGAAGAGCGCAAGATAGACGTTGCATCCAACTTGCATCGCCTGCGAGCCGATGGGCATGATCAACTGTGGGTCACTTCGCGCGGCGACTACTGGTCGATGCCATCGCGATTGTATAGGCTTGCACCCGATGATAGCGGCGACATGGCTTTGATGGATTCCGTAGATGCGCCTGTTTCAGACCTTTGCATCGTAGGCGACTCGCTATATTATTTGGGAGTGGAGTGGAACTACGTGACCGGCAGCAACACAATCAGCCATGGGATAGTGAACATTGGCACCAATGAGGTGGTGTCAAGCTCGCTTACAGAGGCTTCTGAATTTGATGACATTGAACTGCCTTATGGCATAATTGTGAATCCGATAGACCGTGACTTCTACATCATGGATGCCAAGGATTACGTTTCCAGTGGTCAGTTGTTCCATTTCAAGGCTGACGGCGCATACGACTGGGCTGTGTGGACAGGCGACATTCCGGGGCATGCGGCGTTCATATATAGATAAAATGTCGCTGACAAGTCACGCCATACGCAGGCAATCATCTGTCGGGGTGAGCAAAGTCGAGGTCAAATGCGGTCATGCCTCAGGGGTGAGCGAGCCGCGCGGGCATCACGCAACAGGCAAGGAAATCCACTTGTATGCCTATGAAGCCAATGGACGTAAGTGTCACCGAAATAAAAATTTTATACACCATGAATGTATGGAAAGTGCAAAATTAATACTTGTCTCTGCTGCCATGACTGTTGTGTCGGCCTCTTTTGGACAACAGATGGCCGTGGACGAGAATCATAGTAAATACATACTGGCCGTGGACGAATATGTGCCGGCTCCAGGACAGTTTATAAACGTTTTGCCTGAATATGAGGAAGGCGATGATGCCGTTGCCATGACTGCAAAGTGTACAGAGGCCATTGCAAACAACAACCGCGGTTTGGTATGTCTCGGCGCGTATGGCGGCTATGTGACATTCCATTTTGACCATAGCATAGCCAATATTGACGGGCAATACGACTTCTATGTGGCAGGCAATGCCATTAGTGGTGGCGCAGAGCCGGGAATAGTGATGGTGTCGAAAGACGAAAACCGCAACGGTCTGCCTGACGACCCGTGGTACGAACTATCTGGCAGTGCCGATGTGGACAGTGCGGGCAAGGTCATCTATGGTTATGAGATTACTTATGTGCGGAACGACCTGGATGATATACCATGGACTGACAATCAGGGAGGTACGGGTACTGTGGATCGCAACTCGTTTCATACACAAGAATATTTTCCGGAGTGGCTTGAAGAGCCACTTGTGTTCACCGGCACCTTACTGCCCGCCAATGGTGTCAACGCAGGTACGGGTGGGCGCGACTATTGGTCGCGCAGCTCGCTGCGATATGGATATGTGGATAATGTGGCAAACACAGACTCTGCGGGATGCAGCTTTGACATATCGTGGGCCGTGGATGGCGAGCGCAACCCCGTGAACCTTGATTTCATCGATTTCGTGAGGGTCTATACAGCCGTCAATCAAGTGTGTGGCTGGACGGGCGAAACGTCAACAGAAGTGTCGGGGGCAGAGGACTTGCATCTCGATGCTTCCATATCGGCCATCATCGCAACGCCGTCAGAGGTGGCAACTTTTGAAGAAATGCAGCTTGATGGTGACAGCTATTGGAACGGTTCGGATAAAACAGGCACGCAGGTGAATGGCGAATACGGGGAAACGGCATACGCCAATACTTTTGTCAGTGGCTCTTATCGGTTTCACAACACGTATAATGACACGTGGAACTCATGGTCAGGATTTGCCGTGTCGAACAAGACTTCAGTGGCATTCATAGAATGCGACGACCAATATAATAGTGCTGTGGGGCATGGCTATGGCGGTTCGGAGAACTATGCCGTGGTTTGTCCTCATGATGAATGTGTGGAAATAATGAACAAGCCTGACGGAGATGTTATCTCGGGGTTTTATGTCACTAATACTGCAAACAGCATAAAGGTGTATGAAGAGGGCGATGGCAGCGCAGGAAAGTTTGAAACAGGCGACTGGTGTCTGCTAACTGTGACAGGCCATCATGCCGACAGCACTATGACTTCGGTCGATGTGTATTTGGCAGACTATCGCTCGAGCAATGAGACAGAGCATTACAGCTTGGACTACTGGCTGTGGGTAGACCTTTCTTCGCTAGGAAAGGTTAAGTATCTCACATTCTCGATGAGCAGTTCGCGCAACAATGAATATGGAATGACAACCCCGGGATATTTCTGCATGGACAATCTCAACGGTGAACCTGATGCCACTTCGGGCATTGGACGCACGGCAATGCATACAGGTGGCGCAGTCTCAGAGACCGGGCGTTATGCTCTCGATGGCACGAAGCTTGCTTCGCCGCGCCGTGGTGTCAATATAATAAAAATGTCTGATGGCGCAGTCCGTAAAGTGTTTGTCAAGTAAATGAGTAATATTTGGACCATAATAAGCCTGTCCGTGGCATTGGTTGCGACATCGTGCCGGGACGGAATGCGGTCGTCGGTGACCGCTGACGGCGACACTCTTCAGTTGAAATATGCTGAGCTGATAGAGATAGTGAGACACAAAGGCTACTCCGAAGTAAACGTTTATGACCCGTGGCACAAGGGGAAAATGCTGCAACGTTACGTATTGGTGGCTCATGGACATAGGGAAAACGAGGCATTGCCACATGGCACGGTGGTGGAAGTGCCTCTGCGAAAAGTCATTCCAATGTCCACGGTTCATGCGGAGCTTATGGCTGACTTGGGTTGTCGGGAGGCTATAGTGGGCATAGCCGACTTACAGTATGTAAAGATGCCATACGTGGTCGAGCAATGCAAGGCGGGACGGATAGCTGATGTCGGAAGTTCGATTAGTCCGAATGTGGAGAAAATCATTGACGTGTCACCGGATGCCCTGCTTGTGTCGCCTTTTGAAAACAGTGGAGGCTATGGCCGTATAGAAGAGACTGGCATTCCTTTCATTGAATGTGCCGACTACATGGAAGCCACTCCATTGGGCCGTGCCGAATGGATTAAATTCTACGGAATGCTGTTCGGTAAGGAAAAGACGGCAGACTCGCTGTTCTCCGCAGTGGACAGCATCTATCACGCCTTGAAGTCTGTCGCTGCAAAGGCTGCGGACAGACGTTCTGTGGTGATGGACAAGAAGACCGGCTCTGTATGGTATGTGCCCGGAGGCCGCAGCACCATCGGCACGATGCTGGCAGATGCGGCAGCCGATTACGCATTTGCCGATGAGTCGAAAGCAGGCAGTCTGGCTTTGCCTTTTGAGACTGTGCTCCACAAGGCTGGCGACTCTGACGTATGGTTGTTTAGGTACAGTGGTTCGTCCCCTGTCACTTACGCGGACTTGTTGAATGAATATCGTGGCTATGGCGAGTTGAAAGCGTTTCGCAATAGGATGTGTTATGGGTGCAATGTGGAGAAAACGCGCTTTTATGAGGAAACACCATTCAGGCCAGACTATTTGTTAGGCGACTTCATCCGCATCTTGCACCCTGATGTGTCGTTGCCGGGCGACTTGCGCTATTTCCAGTTGGTATACGACGAATAATGTTATCTGTATGGGCAGACGGACGGTTTTGTGCCTGTGTATGGTTGTTGGCGTGGCAGCATTGTTTGCTGCCAATGTAGCGTTTGGAGCAGTTTCCATACCTCTCCACGATGTGTTGGGCATATTGGGAGGAGGCGACCCCTCGAAAGAAAGCTGGCGTTTCATCGTCTTGGAGTCACGTCTGCCGCAGGCTCTTGCGGCAATATTGTCCGGCAGTGCTCTTGCTGTAGGGGGACTGATGCTGCAGACGGCATTCAGGAATCCGCTGGCAGACCCATCGGTATTCGGCGTCAGTAGTGGTGCGGGGCTTGGCGTGGCGTTGGCTGTGCTGCTGTTTGGCGGCAGTGTGTCGGTAGGCTCGTTGTCGTTATCGGGCTTCATCGCCGTGCTTTTTGCGGCCTTTGTCGGCGCAATGGTGGTCATTGTGGTGATTTCTTTCTTTTCTCTCATGGTGAGAAGCAGTGTCATGCTGCTTATCATCGGCATCATGATAGGATATGTTTCATCCTCAATGACGGCCTTGCTCAATTTTTTCGCCACGGACGAAGGCGTCAAATCGTATGTCGTCTGGGGCATGGGTAACTTCAGCGGAGTGTCGATGAGGCTGATGCCATCGTTCGCGATTGTCGTCATTGTCACCCTGTTTGTTGCCTTGTGCATGGCAAAACCACTTAACATACTGCTTCTTGGTGACCGCTATGCGAGCAATCTTGGTGTGAATGTTGGCAGAATGCGCACTGCATTGCTGGTGATGACGGGCATCCTTACAGCCGTAGTGACAGCCTTTTGCGGGCCAATATCGTTCATCGGCCTGGCTGTACCGCATCTGTCACGACTGCTAATTTCCACCGATGACCACCGAGTATTGTTGCCGGCCACAGCCATCATGGGAGCCGTAGTGGCTTTGGCGTGCAATTTGCTTTGCGTCATTCCGGCTGGCGGTAGCATAATACCGCTCAACGCTGTCACTCCATTGGTCGGTGCTCCTGTCGTGATATACATTATACTGAAGTCCAAACGATGAAGAAAGCGTTTTTACATAAATATCTTTTCCTTTAATCTTTAAATTGCTTTTTTATTCTTAACTTTGTAGCGACATTATGGATTTATGTGATACGGCGCGTTGGCGATGCTGGTTTTCCGTGGTCTTTGGCGCATGATTGATGCCGTTACCGACAGATAATTTCTACCAATGATATGAAACGATTGACTTTTGCTCTATTGATGTCAGTGGTGATGTTGCCATTGACGGCGGCGGACACTCTGCGCATTGTCCGGAATTTTAATTTTGACTGGCGTTTTCACGCTGGTGACATGGCCGACGCTCAAAGCCTGTCTCTTGATGACAGCGAGTGGGAGAGCGTCGTAGTGCCTCACGATTTCCAGATTTATCAGCCGTGGATAGAACCGGCAAAGGACGAGAAAGCAGACAACAGCGACATTGCCAGCAATGTAAAGAGTCGGCTCAGTGCGCGTGGATTCAAGGAGATGGGTATTGGATGGTATCGCAAGACATTCACTCCTGACGAGTCGTGGAAAGGGAAACGTGTCATACTTGACTTCGAGGGGATAATGCTTGTGGGCGATGTCTATTTCAATGGCGAGTATGTTGGCGGCACTGACTATGGCTATTTGGGATTTGACATTGACATTTCAAAGTTGTTGAACTTTGGGCAACCCAATGTGGTCGCAGTGAAAGCGAGCACCCAGGAGCCGGAAAATTCTCGGTGGTACACGGGTGGTGGGCTGTTTCGCGATGTGACTTTGATTGTCACTGATGCGCAGCAATACTTCACGCGCCACCCGCTTTACATAACAACTCCAAACGTAAGCGAGGCGGAAGCAACGGTAATGGTGCAGGCGGAGATGGCCTGCTATCTCAGGGTCAGCGACTTGAAAGTCAATACTAAGATAATTGATGCCGATGGAAACGTGGTTTCCGACGTGACAAAGGAAGTGCCTTATAACCGAGGACAAAAAGTAAACGAATACATAGTAGACAGCATCACGATTGAATCGCCCAAACTATGGAGCTGCGAATCGCCACATCTTTATAAGGCGATAGTCACGCTTTACCGTCCGGATGGTTCGGTTGCCGACCAGGTGAGCGACAATTTTGGCGTGCGTTGGTTTGAGTATTCGCCCGAATTTGGATTCAAACTCAATGGCAAGAAAGTGCTTTTCAAGGGCAATGCCAACCATCATTCCCTTGGCGCTCTGGGTGCCGCCGCTTATCCCAGGGCAATGGAGAAACGCATTCAGCTGCTGAAACAGTTTGGATTTAACCACATACGGACTTCCCACAATCCATATAGCAAGTCTTTCCTTGACCTTTGCGACAAGTACGGAATGCTGGTTGTCGATGAGTTGTACGACAAATGGCTGACGCAATATGCAGGTGGAAGAACTGAATGGGTGAATTTGTGGCAGCACGATGTGCCTGAGTTTGTTCGCCGCGACCGCAATCATCCCTCTGTCGTAATGTGGAGTCTCGGCAATGAGTTGCAGCAGTATTGGTCGCTGCCGTTTGCCGATTGGGGTGTCACGCCATACAAACTGCAACGCGAGTTGCTGCATCGGTATGACAAGACGCGGCCTGTCACCGTTGCCATGCATCCGCGCGGACGCAATCTGAATACGGATTCGCTGCCCGCTCCGCTTGCCCTCGAGACCGATATTGCCTCTTATAATTATAGATATATGTATTTCCCCGGCGACAGTCGCAGGTTTCCGAATATGATTTTCTACCAGAGCGAGGCCAACACGGCAATGATGGGGCCGAATTTCTATGAAATGAACCTCGACAAGGTTGTCGGATTGGCATATTGGGGTATGATAGATTACCTTGGAGAGTCAAACGGTTGGCCAGCCAAAGGATGGGTGCAAGGCGCGTTTGACATATCGCTTGAGCCGAAGCCGATAGCCTATCTGCTATGGAGTATGTTCAAACCGCACGACCCTGTGGTGCATATCGGGATAATAGACAGCGATGACAACACTGTGTGGAATGACGTACAGGTGGGAACGCAACGAATGTCAGACCACTGGAATCGCAAGGAGGGCAGCACACTGTCGCTCTACACATATACCAATGCCGATGAAGTTGAGCTTTTCGTAAACGGGAAGAGCCAAGGCGTAAAGCAAAACACCGATGACCCAAAGGGGCGCAACAGGATTAAGTGGGATGGCATTAAATATGAGCCGGGTTATATAGAAGCCGTGGCACGCACGGATGGCAAGGTTGTCGCACGCCATAAAATGGAGACTGTTACGGATGCCGTTAAGCTGACGGCCGAACAGGATAACAACGAGTGGAAAGCCGACGGGCAAGACTTGCAACATGTAAGGATATGCGCTGTTGACAAGAAAGGCAGAAGGGTGCAAGGCGCTGAAAACGAGATTTCGTTTGAGGTGAAAGGACCGGCCGAGATTGTCGGCGTGATAAATGGTGACCTTACGAGTGAGGAACTGACTGTGGGCAACAAACGCCGCCTGTATAAAGGCACAGCGACAGTGATATTGCGCTCAACGTGCGAGGCCGGGAAAGTGACGCTTACGGCCACGTCTGACGGATTGAAGAAAGTCACGGAAGTGTTTGTGACCAATTGACAAGCAAAACAGGGTATATCTACCTGCATGGAAAGCATTGGGGCGCGTCAATAGAGACGCGCCCCAATGCTTTCCATGTATCGCTTAAGTCTGATAGTAACGCTATCGACGGACACGTTGCACCCCCCATGCCGAGCCGATGTGGAAAGTGTGGTGAGTGGTGCCGATGCGCGATGAATATGAAGCGGGTAGATGCCGTCAAAGGCATCGAGGCCGCTTCCTACTCAATGACGGTTTTGTCTATTCGTTGCCCAGCACGTCCTTGATGGCTTTGAAAGCCTTTCTCCAGTCAGTGTCGAGCGAAAACCTTGTCAAACTCGATGTTTGGGTAAAATAACAGAGCGTTAATTCTGTGTCGGGGTCATTAAAGAGAGGGTTCGAGTACGAAGCATCCATGAAGCTCTTTATCAATTTCACTTGTTTGGATTTGGACATGTTCATGCATTCCAGGATTTTTTCAATGTAAAAATTCACAAACGAATTCATTTCATAGGCTTGCGCATCGAGGAATGATGCTGTGGAGTCGGGCATCTGTTCCCTCATTTTCATCAGCATATAATCCAAGGCGTCCACCTTGAATTGGTTTATGTCCCTTACCAATTCGTCGGCCGAACTATCGGCCAGCGTGGCTTTTGCGTTGTTTTTGATTTCGTTGTAGACGTCTTGCGCGCTGCAAACTGCAAAGTGGAAAACAACGGCAAAGAGTGCCAGAAGTGTCTTTTTTATCATAGAATGCGTGTTTGTTGGTTAAGTCAAAGAGTGGATGGAGAAACAATGATTCCCATTGGTCATTTGTACATGCAGTAAGCCTTGGTTTGCCTTTTGCCCCATCGTTTGCGGGATATGCCGAAGCTCTCTCGATTCCAATCCGGTTGAGCAATCCCTGCGACTGCAGCGGCTTTCCGTTGGCTGTCATCTTTTGCACACACGGCCTTGGTTCTTGCTTACGAAGTCTTTCCATCCCCTGTAGTGTGCCTGCGACTCCGGGCGGCTCAGTTGCAGGTAATGGCAATAGGCGGCCCCGAGAGCGTCTGTCGCGTCCATAAAGTCACACATGTCGTTGGGGGTGATTTTCAATATCCTTTGCAGCATTCCTGCCACTTGTTCTTTCGACGCTTGTCCCTGTCCGGTGATGGCCACCTTTATCTTCAGCGGCGCATATTCGTGGATTGGTATGCCATGGTGGATGGCCGCGGCAATGGCAGTGCCTTGCGCGCGCCCCAATTTCAGCATCGATTGCACGTTTTTTCCGCAGAATGGCGCTTCGATGGCCATCTCGTCCGGCAGGTAAGAGTCTATTATGCCTGTCACTCGTTCAAAGATATGCCCAAGTTTCAAGTATGCGTCAGCAAATTTACGGAGGTCGACCACCCCCATTGTCACCATCTGAGCCTTGTTGTCGGCCACTTTCAGTACCCCGTAGCCCATGATGTTCGTTCCTGGGTCTATTCCGAGTATGGTCTTTTCCATATACCTGCAAAAGTAATAATAAAACGGCGGTCAAGCGTTTGCGCGGCAGTTAAAGAAGCTAAAGCCCCGCTCTGCCGTGCGTGGAGGCGATGCGTATTGGTGCGGTGACCCTATCGCCTTGGCATTTGCGGCTGTGCCGTGGCGGCTTCCTTGCGCCCGATGCCATTGCGCTCAGCGCATGAAAGGATTTTCCCTTGTCTCATCGCCTATCGTAGTCTGCGGCCCATGACCGGGCATTATTGTCATTTCGGGTGGCAGTTGCCGTTTGATGGTGGTTAGGCTTTCCATGATGTCGTCGTAGTTTCCCTCCCACAGGTCAGTTCGCCCTATGCTTGCCTTGAACAGCGTGTCACCTGAAAAGGCTATGCTCTCCTCCATGCAGCATAAGAACACGGAGCCGGGAGTGTGCCCCGGAGTTGGCAGCACGGTCAGAGAGTGCGTGCCAAAGCATATCTTATCACTGTCTGAAAGGTATCTCCCAGCCTCAGGCATGGCGTAATCAAGCCTTTGCCGGCAAAAAGCCTCTGCCTGTTCGGCCAGCCGTTCCATTAGCAATGCGTCGCCGCCATGCACCTCCGGCCTCAATCCAAAAGCGTCGAACATCGTATTGTTGCCGAAATTATGATCAATGTGCGCATGGGTGGCTATGAGATGTTTCGGCTCGAGACGATTGTCTTCAATGTATTTTACTATCGCGTTGCGCTCTTCGGGATAAAACGCCCCGCAGTCTATCACTATTGCCTCTTTCGTGGAGTCGCTCACCACGTAGCAGTTCTCTTGGAACGGGTTTACCACAAAACGCCGGATGTCAAGCATGTCTCAAATCGTTATGCGGGTACATAAATAAGATATTTGCCCTTAAACCACTCTTCGTCGAACCAGTCGCTGATGGGTTGCACCTCGGCTATGTTGTGGAAGGCGCGCACTTCATTTGTCATGTCGCCACCCTTGAGGCACAAGAAACCATTGGGCATGGCGTTCTTGCTCTTTGGCGATATGTTCTTTTTCGTCAGCCTTATCAAGTCGGGCAATTGCATCACGGCACGGCTTACCACGAAGTCGTATTTCCCCGTCTCCATCTCGCCGCGTATTTGCACTGCCTCACAGTTGTCCAGTCCCAGGGCTTTTGCCACTTCGCTGACCACAAGTATCTTCTTGCCCGTTCCGTCTATCAGCTTAAACTTGCATTCCGGGAACATTATGGCCAAGGGTATGCCCGGAAAGCCTCCGCCTGTGCCTATGTCCAATATGCGCGTGTCGGGCTTGAAATGCAGTGCTTTGGCTATGGCCAAAGAGTGTAGCACGTGGTGTTCGTAGAGGTTGTCAATGTCTTTGCGCGAAATAACGTTTATCCGCGCATTCCACTCCCTATACAGCGAGTCCAGTGCGGCAAAGCGGCTTTTCTGCCGTTCGGTGAGTGACGGAAAATATTTCAGTATTATTTCTTCCATGCTGATTGCTTGGTTGTCAGTTCGTCTATCTCGTCGTATGTAACGTAGAGTTCGGTAGTGCCCTTTTCGTAAGGTGCTATCTCGTATGGGTTATATATGAAGGTGATGCCGTCTTTGCCGAGTGTGAAGTTGCTTGAAGCGAACATCTCCATTGAGTAGAGATACCCCTCGTTGCGCAGCGAACCGATGTCTGTGAGACCGGTCTTGGCTTTCAGCTTTTCGAGAAGCAGGACTGACAGTCGCTTATCGCTGCCGGGCACGAAGATGTCGCCGAGTGTCATGCCTCGTCCTGTGGCCATGTCGATGTTTACGGCCACAGTCTGCTTTATGCCGTGTGCCCCGCCTTCAAAGTATTCTTTCTCGGCGATGTACGATGCGTGCCCCCAGCCGTCGAAATCCACTTTCGTGTCTATCTCGTACCGGTATTCATACCAGCCGCGTCGCGCCGTGTCATTGCGATCGGCTGCATAAAATTGTGTAAGGTAATCCACGTAGTCGCCGGTGTATTTGTTCGCAAACGAGTCGGCGGCTTGCTCCAGCCCGAGGCCCTGCGTGTCGAACAGCAGCTTTTCTATGGCTGCATTCATGTTGGCTGCAACGCTGTCTGCCCCATCGGCGTATTTCACCGACATGCTTACGTTGCAGGTTGGCGAGTCGCTGTCGTTGCTGAGTGGCACAGACTTTTCTATGTGGAACTCTTTTATGTTTACGCTTGGCGTGGCTTCGTCATCGCCGTGGCACGAGAGCAGCACGAGAGCGGCGGACAGCAAGCCCCCGACAAGGGATGGCGTTCTGGTGTTTCGCATTTTATGTGGCAAAGCGTTTGTGTTACTTGTTTGTTGTGTGCAAACTTACAAAAAAAAACTTATACGGCCAAACAAAAATCGTGATTGTGGTTTGTGGCGCGGAAGACCGTCGGCTTGCATGGCTGTAGCCGACGCGGCGGGCACGGATATGCCCATGCTTGCATGTTGTTGGATATGCAAGCGATGTCCGGGTTGGCATGGTTTGTGGCGGTAAATAATGTTTACAAAGTTGGGATTGTCGTCAGATGGCTGCCGTTTCGCATGGTGAAAAGGGGCGTTTTACAGTCCGAAACGGCCTGTTTTGCGGTGCGAAACGCCCCATTTTGGAATGCAAAAAGGCACATTTTACTAATTGTCTGAGTATCAAACGTTTGCAGGTTATGTCAAAAACCGGGCACGAGGCAGTGCGCTTTGTGAAAAATCTTTACAAGTTCGCTGTTTCTCGCAACTGTTGATGCCCAAGCAATGGGGAAGCCCGAAACTGCGGAACGTGAACTATCCGATGCCATGTGTGATTTGCTTCCGCTTTGAAAGCAATATATTCACTGTATTGCGGTGTTGCGCCACAGGCGTTTATTTGGGGGCAGGCAAGGTAAAGGAAATCATTGACGGGATACTTGCCGGCGGCAATCGGCAATGACAGGAGCATGGACTGTATGCTTACTCACAATCCCATGATGGCTACCGGCGGCAATCCACAGGATTTGCGCATGGCGAATGGGCGTGTGGGGAAGCCTACTCGCCCCTTTTCTTAAATTCCAGCCTCTTTGGCAGTTTTTGCCATTTGCCATTGTTAGGCACTTTCAGCGGACTTCCGCTTTCTTGCATGAGCACGAAAGTGCTATCGTTCTCCATTTTGAAAGTGGCCTTGAGGTCTTCGCTGCCATAGTCGTTAATCATGTCGAGCTTGGCATGGTCTGTGCCGGAGGGCGTGCCCGCTGTTATCAGCCAATAGAAACTGTTGCGGTGCTTGCCCATGTAGCCTGGCAGCTCGCCGAACACCTCGTGGTTGGGAACGATGATTCCTGCTCCGTGCAAGTCCATGCGGATGAACACGTCATACTCATCGTTGTAGAAATTGCCCGCGAAAGGCTTGTCTTCCTGTTGCGCCATGGTGCGTGGCGCGGTGAGCAACAGTGCCGCCACAATAAACAAAATCCTCATGTCGGTTGGTGTTATGCTGATGCAAAAGTATGAAATAGTAAGTCATTAAATCGTTCTGTCATGAAAGTTTGTCACATTTTTTTTGATATTTTAGAAAATTTGCGTATCTTTGCGAGTAAATAAGACTTTGCAATGTGACAATGAAATTGAAACCAGACTATATTTTTGAATCGAGTTGGGAGGTTTGCAACAAAGTTGGAGGCATATATACCGTGCTTTCCACAAGGGCCAAGACCCTGCAATCCATCATGCCGGACAGGATTATGTTCATCGGTCCCGATTTCGGGGACAATGCGCAATCGCAGTATTTCGAGGAAGACGCGACATTGTTTGCCGAGTGGCGGAGCGTGGCTGTGGCGGAGGGGTTGCGCGTAAGGGTAGGGCGATGGCTCGTGCCCGGACGGCCTGTGGCCATACTCGTGGATTTCAAGCCTTACCATGACCATAAGAACGAGATATACACGTGGCTGTGGGAGCATTATGGCGTAGACAGCCTTCACGCTTATGGCGATTACGATGAGGCATCCATGTTCTCGTATGCCGCCGGACTGGTGGTGGAGAGCTTTTATAACCATTGCCTGAAGCCAGCCGACCGTGTGGTATATCACGGCAACGAGTGGATGACGGGATTGGGCTTGCTGTACATTAATTATAAGCTGCCACAAGTAGGCACGCTCTTTACCACCCATGCCACAAGCATCGGGCGCAGCATAGCCGGCAACATGAAGCCGCTGTACGATTACCTCTTTGCGTACAATGGCGACCAAATGGCCGGTGAACTTAACATGCAGAGCAAGCATTCGGTGGAAAAGCAGACGGCATGGCATGTGGATTGCTTCACGACGGTGAGCGACATAACCGCCAACGAATGCAAGGAACTGCTCGATAAGCCGGTGGACTTCGTGCTTCCGAACGGCTTTGACAATAGTTTCGTGCCGGTGCCGGAGGAATTCGGCGTGAAACGGCAACGGGCACGCAAGCGTATGCTCGAAGTGGCCAACGCACTGCTTGGCGAACGTTTGAGTGACGACACGCTCATCGTATCTACAAGTGGGCGTTACGAGTTCCGCAACAAGGGCGTAGACGTTTATATAGAAGCCATGAACAGACTTCTGCGCTGCAATGCGTTGGGCAAACGTGTGCTGGCTTTCATCGAGGTGCCGGGATGGGTGGGCGAGCCTCGGAAAGACTTGCAGGAACGCCTGGCGGGCGGCAAGGATTACGACACTCCGCTTGAAGTGCCTTTGATAACACATTGGCTGCACGAGATGAGCCATGACCGTGTGCTCGACATGCTCAAATGCTACGACATGCACAACAGCAAGGAGGATAAGGTGAAAGTGATTTTCCTGCCTTGTTACCTTGACGGCAATGATGGAATATTGAATATGTTGTACTACGACATCATACTTGGCAACGACTTGTGCATCTATCCGTCATACTATGAGCCGTGGGGATATACTCCGCTTGAGGCCATTGCTTTCAGTGTGCCGTGCATAACCACGGATTTGTCGGGCTTCGGATTGTGGGCCATCAACCAAAATGGCGTGTCCGGCGGATTGGCTGACGGAGTGGAAGTAATCCACCGTACAGACTACAATTATTCGGAAGTGGCAGACAACATTAAAGAGGCGGTTGCGGAGTTTTCTAATTTCGATGCCGCAAAAATAGAAAAGGCGCGATTCCAAGCCGAAGCTCTGTCGAAGAAAGCGCTGTGGAGCGAATTTATCAAGTATTATTTTGATGCATACGACATGGCTTTGACAAAAGCCGGGGCGCGTAAGGGTCAATGACATTGGAAATACAATTTATTTACAACAAATATGAAAATAAGAACAGATTACGTGAACGTTCCTCAATGGAAAGAGGTAAACGTAAGGTCGGGCTTGCCGGAAGAGCTTAAATGCCTGGATGAGCTTGCCCACAACATGTGGTGGTCGTGGAATTATGAGGCCAGGGACTTGTTCAGGGAACTGTCTTCCAAACTATATCGCGAAGTAAACCACAATCCTGTGATGTTGCTCGAGCGTCTCAGCCATGAACGCAAGGAGGAGATCCTCAATGATAGGGATTTGATGATGAAGATAAGGCTTGTCTATAGTCTTTTCCGCCACTACATGGATGTAGAGCCCGACAAGAAACGTCCCTCAGTCGCATATTTCTCAATGGAGTATGGCTTGAACCAAGTACTCAAAATCTATTCGGGCGGTTTGGGAATGCTTGCCGGCGACTATCTCAAGGAGGCTTCCGACAGCAATGTCGATATGTGTGCCGTGGGTTTCCTTTATCGTTATGGCTATTTTACGCAGTCGCTGAGCATGGATGGCCAGCAGATTGTCAATTATGAAGCGCAAAACTTCAACTTGCTCCCTATCGAGAGACAACTGGATGCCGACGGCAACCCAATGGTAATCGATATTCCTTACATCAATTACTTTGTCCACGCATACGTGTGGCGTGTCAATGTCGGGCGAATAAAGCTATATCTTCTTGATACCGACAATGAAATGAACTCAGAGTTCGACAAGCCCATAACCCATTCTCTTTATGGTGGCGACTGGGAGAACCGTCTCAAACAGGAAATCCTACTTGGAATGGGAGGAGTGCTCATGCTCAAGAAGCTTGGCATAACCAAGGATATATACCACTGCAATGAAGGCCATGCCGCCTTGTGCAATTTGCAGCGCTTGTGCGATTACGTGGAAAGCGGACTGACGTTTAACCAGGCGTTGGAGTTGGTGCGCGCGTCGTCTCTTTACACCGTGCATACTCCTGTGCCGGCCGGCCACGACTATTTCGACGAAGGACTCTTCGGAAAATACATGGGTGGCTATCCGGCTAAGTTGGGCATAACGTGGGACGAACTTATCGGGATGGGGCGCAACAATCCGGACGACCATTCGGAGAAGTTCTGCATGTCGGTGTTTGCCTGCAACACATGTCAGGAGGTTAACGGTGTGAGCAAGCTCCATGGATTGGTGAGCAAGAAAATGTTCTCAAACATCTGGAACGGATATTACCCAGAGGAAAACCACGTAGGTTATGTCACCAATGGCGTGCACATGCCTACCTGGGCGGCCACAGAGTGGAAGAATATTTACAAGAAATATTTCGACAAGTCGTTTATGAGCGACCAAAGCAACCAGGTCATTTGGGAAGCCATTTACCAAGTTCCTGACGAAGAGATATGGGAGACGCGCATGGCGTTGAAAAACAAGCTGGTGGATTATATCCGTGTGCAGTTCACGGAAAAATGGTTAAGGAATCAAGGTGACCCTGCCCGTGTGGTGTCGCTGTTGGAACGAATTAACTCAAAGGCTTTGATGATAGGCTTCTGTCGCCGGTTTGCCACTTACAAGCGCGCTCACCTGCTGTTTACTGATATATCACGGCTGGAGCGCATAGTGAACAACCCGGATTGTCCGGTGCAATTTATCTTTGCAGGAAAAGCGCACCCCGCTGATGGTGCGGGCCAAGGCCTGATAAAGAAAGTGTATGAGATAAGCCAGCGTCCTGAGTTTTTGGGCAAGATAATCTTCCTTGAAGACTATGATTATCAGCTTGCCCGGAGGCTTGTGTCAGGCGTTGACATTTGGATGAACACTCCAATGCGCCCTATGGAAGCATCTGGAACTTCTGGCGAGAAGGCAGAAATGAATGGTGTCGTGAATTTCTCTGTGCTTGACGGATGGTGGCTGGAAGGCTATCGCAAAGGTGCAGGGTGGGCTTTGACAGAAAAGATTACATACGATAACCAAACTTATCAGGATCAGCTTGATGCCGCCACGATCTACAGTATGCTGGAACACGAAATCATCCCGCTCTATTATGACAAGAATGGCAAAGGTTACAGCGAAGGATGGGTAAGGGTAATAAAGAACTCCATCGCACAGATAGCACCTCATTACACGATGAAGCGCCAGATTGACGATTATTACGAGAAGTTCTACGAGAAAGAAGCTGCACGCTTCAAGATGCTTTCGGCAAACGACAACCGTGTGGCAAAGGAACTGGCTCAGTGGAAAGAGATTGTGGCCGAACGTTGGGATTCCATTAACGTTATTTCTTCTGAATGGGACGTGCCGTCAAGTGGATTGGATACCGGTGTTGAATATACCATAAAATACGTTGTCGATGAGCAAGGCTTGGACGATGCCATCGGTTTGGAATTAGTGACAGTGAAAAATGATGACAGAGGTGGTGAGTGCATATCTTCTGTCGTTCCGCTTGAAGTTGTGTCTCATGTGGGTAACAATTACACCTTTGAGGGCAAAGTGGAAGCCCACAGTGCGGGTACGTTCAAGGGCGCAGTACGCATGTATCCGAAGAACCCGAAGTTGCCGCATCGCCAAGATTTCTGTTATGTAAAGTGGATTCCGCTGCCTAACGACAGATAAGCAACCGCTTTTTTGCGGGCAGTGAATATGCCAAGACATATTTAGACGGAAAGAGGCAGAAGCGTCATTACTTTTGCCTCTTTCCGTGTTTCATTGTGTTTCACGTTCGATGGTTTTATCAGCACATGCGACATGCTGTAACGGCCATGTCACTATGTGGGTAGCAATAGCGTCAGAAATCACTGCCGACATCGCTTTGTGGTATCGCTCGGCATGTCCTGCGCTTACCTCTTGTCGGGAACTCCGTAACGCATCCAATCGTCTTGCGGATAGTTTTCCTTTACAAGTTTCTTTGTCGCGATATATCTTTCACGTACATCGGCCAACAATCGGTTTGCGTTGCGTACTCCGGCCGAAACCTGTTCGCGCAAGACTTCAAGTTCGTCATCGGCTTTCCGCAGGGCTTCAAGTTCGTTGTCCAAGGCTTTCAGCTCATCTTCGCCTACGCCGATGTGTGCCATCGCGTCTGGATTGGCGCGCAAACTGTCAATCAGCATGTGCGCTTTCTCAATCTGTAAATCAATAGTCTTTGACATAAGCAACTGTTTTTAATGTTTTTTTTCATGAATGTCAGATGCGTACCTAATGCGAGCCGTAGGCTCGTAAACGCGCTTCCTCTTTGCAAAGTTACTAAAAAATCATCTAAAAGTCATCTGTCTATGTATGTGGCGTTTCATGTAAATTAACATTATATGGGCGCGTTTTTAAGCAATGTTTGGTAATTTTGTAGCCATGAGAATAGACATCATAACTGTGTTGCCCGAGATGCTGGAGGGCTTCGTAAACGAGTCGATACTGGCGAGGGCACAAAAGAAAGGACTCGTCGAGATTCATCTGCACAACCTGCGCGACTATTCCGCAGACAAGTGGCGCCGTGTGGATGACTATCCATACGGCGGCTTTGCCGGCATGGTGATGCAGTGTGCCCCCATAGACAATGCTATCACAGCATTGAAGGCAGAGCGTGACTACGATGAGGTGATATATACCTCGCCTGATGGAGAACGTTTTGACCAGCATGTGGCCAACGACCTTTCAATGAAAAACAACCTTATCATTCTCTGCGGCCACTACAAAGGTATTGATCAACGTGTGCGTGACCATTTGATTACGCGCGAAATAAGCATCGGCGACTATGTTCTCACTGGTGGAGAACTGGTTGCCGCCGTAATGGCTGATGCCATAGTGCGCGTGGTACCGGGCGTGATAGGCGATGACCAGAGTGCCCTTTCAGACTGTTTTCAAGACGACATGCTGTCTGCTCCGATATACACCCGTCCGGCAGACTATAAGGGATGGAAAGTGCCGGACATCCTGTTGAGCGGCAATGAGGCCAAGATAAAGGAGTGGGAGATGGAGCAAGCAATGGAACGCACACGCCGCCTGCGCCCCGACTTGCTGAAGTGAGCCTTGACAGAGCGGGATTGACGCCCGGCAATGCCGTCAAGAATATGTACGGCGGCAGAACTCATCTCCAAGGTTGAAGCCTTCTTCATATAAAGCTTCAAGTTTTTTTGCGTCTTTCTCCATGCGAGCCACCATCATGGGGCTTACTGGGCGTATGCAAGTTATGGTGCCCTCGTCTTCCATACGCTCCACCATGGCGAGCTGTTTGTTGTACGCCTCTATGCGATGGCTGAGGGCTACGCGCAAAAGAGGATATTCGCGGTAGATGAAAGATGGTATCTTGCGGTCGTGGCCGGTGTAGCGAAAGCCGCGGTTGCGCGTGGCAACCACCACGTTGTGGCGCAAGCCGTGGGCCATGGCGCGCTCTACGGGGATGCTGTCCACAATGCCGCCGTCGAGCATCGGCACACCGTCAACCCACGATATTTTGCCCACATAGGGCAGACTACTGCTCGCCTTTACAATGTCTATCAGCCGTTTGCGGTCGCCGGAACGTTCGGATAGATACTCTGCGCGCCCGGTAAGACAGTTGGTTGCCACCATTTCAAACGTTGCCGGGTTGCTGAAGTAAGCGTCGTAGTCGTAAGGCACAAGCTCATTGGGAAATCGTTCGTAAAGCAGTTCGGAGTCAAATATGTTGCCGCGTGTTACAAGGTGGCGAAAACTGATGTAATCATACTTCATCAGCATTTCTATGTTTGATATGCGGGCACGGCGCGGCTGTCGGCTCATGTACGACAAGCCATTGCACGCCCCTGCCGAGACGGCCACCACATAATTGAAATATACCTCGTGCTTCATGAATGCGTCGAGCACCCCACAGGTGAAAACTCCCCTCATGCCGCCGCCTTCAAGCACCAGACCCGTATTTCTGATGATTAGCATTCCCGTTGCCGCTTAAACAATTTTTAGTGCAAATATACTGCAATTCTATAAATTAAATGTGTACCTTTGCAACATTAATATATATATACACATCAAAAAACATTTGAAATGTTTAGCAAAGAGACTTACATAAAGCGCCGTGAGGAGTTGAAAAAACGTGTGAAAGACGGTATCATAATACTTTTCGGCAACAACGAGTCTCCTGCCAACTATCCTGCCAACGCTTACGCGCCGTTCCGCCAAGACTCCTCATTTGTGTATTATTTCGGACAACATCGTGAGGGACTTGTGGGAGTAATAGACATTGACAGCGGTACAGAGACGCTTTTTGGTGACGACATTGATATAGAGGACATTGTGTGGTTTGGGGCTGTGGACAGTGTTCGCGACCTCGCGGCACAGGTGGGTGTGGCGCATTCTGCACCCATGAAATGTCTCAAGACCATCTGCGATGAGGCAGTGCGCCTGCATCGCACAGTCCATTATTTGCCTCCTTACCGTTTCGACACCATGATACAAATAATGGATTTACTTGGCACGCACCCGCAACGGCAGCGCGAGTCGGCGTCGATGGAGTTGATAATGGCAGTGATAAAGATGCGCTCCACAAAGGAAGCGCAGGAGATAGAAGCCATAGAGCGAGCCTGTGAGGTGGGATATGCGATGCACACTACCGCCATGAGGCTTGTCCGTCCGGGGGTTACGGAACGCTATGTGGGTGGACAGGTGGACGGTGTGGCAAATTCGATGGCTTCGAAAGTGAGCTTTGCCACAATTTTCAGCCAGCATGGCGAGATAATGCATGGCTGTCCGTCTGACGCACCACTTGAGGCTGGGCGATTGGCACTGTGCGATGCGGGGTGCGAACGCGATGACTATTGCTCCGACCATACACGCACATATCCGGTGTCCGGTAAGTTCACCCAGCGTCAGTTAGACATTTACAGGATTGTGGAGGAATGCCACGACCATGTGCTTGGCGTGGCAAAGCCGGGCGTGCGTTGGTATGACGTGCACATGGATGTGTGTCGGCTGATGACTGCCCGCTTGAAAGAGATTGGACTTATGAAAGGCGATGTGGAGGAAGCGGTGCGTGCCGGTGCCCATGCCATGTTCCTGCCTCACGGCTTAGGCCACATGATGGGGCTTGATGTGCACGACATGGAGGGGCTGGGACAACAGTATGTCGGATTCGATGAGGAAACAAGGCCTTCGGAACAGTTCGGCACCAACTGCCTGCGCATGGGACGCAGACTGGAGGAAGGCTTTGTGGTTACTGACGAACCGGGCATATATTTCATCCCGGCTCTCATCGATGATTGGCGTGCCAGTGGCCACTGCAGGGATTTCTTGGATTTTGACGTGATTGAAACTTACAAGGATTTCGGAGGAATACGCATCGAGGATGACCTTCTGATAACGGCCGACGGATGCCGTTTTCTTGGCAAGAGCCGCATTCCTTATCATCCGGACGATGTGGAAAACTTCATGGCTGCGCGCGACTGAGTGGATGGCAATAACCGACATCTCGTGAACAAATTCAAAAAACAAATAAAAATGAAGAGACTTTTGAGTTTAACGCTGGTTGCTGTCATTGCGGCCAGTGCGAATGCAGAGGACGCTAAAGACTCTGTAAACAGTAACAAACCGGTGTTTACTGTAATCAAGGAAAACAAAATTACAAGTATCAAGGACCAACATCGCAGCGGTACGTGCTGGGCTTACTCAACACTGTCGTTTTTTGAGAGCGAAATATTGAGAAAGACGGGCAAAACATACGATTTGTGCGAGAACTTCGTGGTCAGCAAGACTTACATGGATCGAGCCATAGCAGCCGTCAGGATGCATGGTGATGTGTCTTTCTCGCAGGGAGGTTCGTCTTACGATCCGCTTTATTGCGCAATCAATTATGGTCTGTGTCCGGAAGACGCCATGCCCGCTCCCGGTACGCCTCAAGGCGACTCGCTCAACAACTTCAACGAATTCTTTACTTGCATGACTCCTTATGTCGAGGCAATAGCGAAGAGTGACGCCAAGAAGCTGACCCCGGCGTGGAAGAAAGGGCTGCAAGGCATACTCGACGCTTATCTTGGTGAGTGTCCTGAAACGTTCACTTACGAGGGTAAGACATATACGCCGAAGTCGTTTGCGGAGAGCTTGGGCCTTGATTGGAACGACTATGTAAGCATAAGCAGTTTCACTCATCACCCATTTTGGACAACGTTCATTGTGGAAGTGCAAGACAACTGGCGCTGGAAGCCCAGTTACAACGTGCCTATGGAGGACATGATGCGCATAATAGACAATGCCATCGACGAAGGATATACCATAATGTGGGGAGGCGATGTGTCTGAAGAAGGCTTCACCCGCCGTGGACTCGGCATAGCATACGACACGAAGGAAGTGCAAAGTTTGGTGGGGAGCGATGCTGCCCACTGGCTGAGGCTCACCACAACGCAGAAAAACGAGAAGTTTGATTCGCTTGGGGTGAATGCCCCCGAGATAGTGCCCACGCAGGAAATGCGCCAGGAGGCATACGACAATTGGGAGACGACAGATGACCACGGAATGCAAATCTATGGCTTGGCCAAGGACCAGAACGGTCGCGAATACTATATGGTGAAGAATTCCTGGGGTGAGTTTGGCGACTACAAGGGAACATGGTATATGACAAAGGCATTCATAGCTTATAAGACGATGGACTTCATGGTGAATAAGAACGCCATTCCGAAGGACATACGTAAGAAGTTGGGTATCTGACTTTGTGTGCCGCAATGGATTTCTACAGCCCCGCTACGCTATTACAATCAGCGTGGTGGGGCTGTTGCGTTGCGTAGAACGGCCTTTTTT
>CAZKMT010000015.1:13747-41128 GCA_964554115.1 uncultured Prevotella sp. | reverse complement strand
GTATGGCACAGATGAGGTGTACGGCACTTGTGAGGCAACACTTCAGCTCTACACCGTGAATGATGATGGCACCACCACGACCAACTCGAAAATCACCGTGCGCTTTGTCAACACCGACAGCACTACCGATGGCATTGACGGCGTTTCGGCCACATACACCAACGAGCCGGTGGCTTACTACTCTCTCGACGGCAGCCAGAGGCCTGTGGCGCAGAAAGGCATCAACATCGTTAAGTATGCAGACGGCAGCGTCCGCAAAGTGGTGGTAAAATAAGTTGGACGGCACACACTAGACTTTTCGAAGTCGGGCATTCGGCATACATTATCCGCCGCTTTCACCTCACAATCACAATAAACAAAAGTCTAATAATAAAACAGTTATGTTGAAGAAAAGCGTTCATATCGGCATGGCAGCTGTACTGTGCTCGCTTGCCAGCCTTGACATGAAAGCGCAGGTTACGAATGGGGCGGAACTCATCCCCATCCATATCCCGTACTCAACCTGCAACATCGTAAAATTGTCCGACAACGGACTTTGGGCCGTGGCCTCGGGCGTCGACAGTGGAAACTCCACCGTCAATGCATACCCATACCTAATCAACGCACAGACGGGCGAGCTCACCCAGCTGTGGGAAGGCGACGACTACTCCGGGTATGCCGCGAACGACGTGACCGACGATGGCAACACCATCGTTGGCAGCACATCCTCAGGACCTGCGTATTACAGCGTTGAGGCCCAAGAGTGGATAGCCCTCCCCATGAGCGATGCCGACCTGGCCGGGTCAGCCATAGTGGTGACGCCCGATGGCAAGTATATAGCCGGCTACGGCAGCGAGGGCGAGTCGTACACCGAATACAGCGAGACCGTCTTGCTGTGGGAACTCCAATCCGACGGCACATACCGTCAGGTGGACGTGCAGTCAGAGCTTTCCAACTTCCCGGTGCGCGACAGGACAGGTTCGCTTACCGGCCTCGTGCGCGTCACCGACATGAGCGCCGATGGCAACTTGATTGTCGGCGCCATGAACTTTATCTTCCCGCAGGATGCGTGCAGCTACATCTACAACCGCACGACCGGAGAGACCATCTACCCCGATGACCATCTTTACGATGACTACGGCTTCCTTACGTCAACCTACATCGAGACGCCGCACGTAAGCAACGATGGCACGTATCTTACCGGAGGCGCTTACATCGTGGACAGCAGCAGTGAGTATTGGTCAGCCTTCCGCTACAACATTGCCGAAGACGACTTCGAACTTTACAACTCGTCGTCTGAAGAGTGTGACCGCAGCGGCTGGGCGGTAACCAACAGTGGTGTTGTGTTCGCATCGTCGCCGGCTGTCAACGCGCTGCGCTATGTCTACATCCGCATGGGCAGCATCTGGTATGAGCTTGAGGACGTGCTCTCCGAACGCTACAACATCGACTATGCAAGCACCACCGGCGTTGACTACACCGGCCTCATAGTCGGCGTTTCCGACGATGAGAAAGTAATCGCCGGCATGGGCATTGCCAGCGGCGAGGCGTATATAGTCCGCTTACCAGAAACCATCACCGAAGCGGCGAGCGACATCGACCCGTTCGGCGTGCCTACCATATACCCCGCCGACGGTTCCGAGTTCGTACACTTCAGCACAGGCACCATCACTTTCAACCAGGCAGTGTCGCTCGTGTCTGCCACGGCGCAAGCGCAGATGTACAATTCCGGCGGCACGCTTGAGCGTTCCTTGACCATCACAGCCAATTCCGATGGTGCGAGCTTCACTTTCGGCGGGCGCAAGAGTCAGCTGACCGCAGGAGAGACCTATACCATAAAGTTCCCTGCCGGCACGTTTATGCTGACAGCCGACAACAGCATTACCAACAAGGAAATCAGCGTACAATACATAGGGCGTGAAGACACTCCGACACAAGCCTTGGCGATAGCTCCGGCCGATGGCGCCTCGGTGTCGGAAATCAGCACCTCGCAGCCTGTGCAGATAGCGTTTGACCTGGCCAGCCTGCAGGTGGCCACCGATGATGACGGCGAGGCCGCCGTGGGCTACCTGTACGAGGCCGACGGCGAATCTCCGCTGTGCGAACTCACCATCAGCGTAAGCGCCAACATAGCTACACTCATGCCTGCTCTGACCCGCTACCTGCGCGAAGGCCTCGAATACAAGGTTGTGCTTCCTGCCAACTCAATCACCGACATTATGGGCGACTGCGGCAACGAGGAGATAACCATCAACTACATAGGTGCCTATGTGCAGGAGCTCAGCCCCAACTCAGACCTGTTTTTCGACGACTTCGATGACCCCTCGGTGTCAATGGCCACGTATCTGCTGTATGAGGGAGACCACAACACTCCGTCCACAGTTGCTGAGGGATGGGGCTTCGACGCCGACAACAATCCGTGGAACTTCACGATCCGGAGCACGGACTCAAGCTCTGACTACTGCGCCGCTTCCCATTCCATGTACAGCCCCGCCGGAACTTCCGACGACTGGATGTCGCTGCCACAGCTCATAATAGAGAACGATGAATATTACCTCTCGTTCAATGCGCAGTCTTACCTGTTCGGGAAGCAGGACGTGCTTAAAGTAGTCGTGCTTGAGGCCGAGGAAGGCTACAGCACCTTTACGTCCGACTTGTACGAACGCTTCACCAACGAGGGAACGGTAATTCTCGAAGAGACGCTTACCCCGGGAACATCGGAGGAAACCCTCGAGGACGACTGGCAGAGCTTCGAGCTGTCGCTGGCCGACTATGCAGGCAAGAGCATATACATCGCATTTGTTAACCAGAACTATGACCAAAGCGCAATCTTCGTTGACAGCATACGTGTCTATTACAAAGGCGACTTCTTGCTCAACAGCACCACGGCAACATATGTGGTCAACCAGTCGTCTGTGACTGTGAGCGCACAGCTGCGCATCAACGGCGACAGCATTTACAACGACTTGACCGCCACCCTGACCGACGCGACCGGCAACGAGGTGTCCACTTACTCTGCCACAGGCCTCGGGCTGACAAGCGAAAGCTCGGCATACACATTCGAATTCCCCGATGAGCTGCCGCTTACTGTGGGCGAGGAGAACTCATACACTATCAGCATCGATTTCGACGGCAGCGTCTACTCCGTTTCTGGAGTGGTGAAAAATCTCGCTTTTGAAACTACCAAGCGCGTTGTGGTGGAGAAAGCCACTGGCCAAGGTTGCGGATACTGCCCTCTGGGCATCATAGCCTTTGAAAACATCGAATCGCTCTTTGGCGACCTGTTTGTGCCCGTGGTTGTTCATAGCACGTTGATGGGCGCTGACCCGTATGCGATGGACACTTATGTAAGCGCTTTGGGAGTCTCGGCACTACCTACTGCCATAATCAACCGTATTGACACGCTCTATACCACGTCTGCTTACATCAACTCGGACGCTGACACAGGGGAGTCCTATTACACGGCCAACAGTCCTTCAGGCAATGAGACCTGGCTCGACATAGTTCAGCGCGAGTTTACGCAAAACCCCATCGCGGATGCCGACCTTTACATAACCAAGGCCGACTTGGAGAGCAGTACGGGCCAAATCAACATCGAAGGCAATGTGAACTATGCCATAAACAAGACTTCGCTCAACAACAGCATCTTGTTCGTGGTGACGGAGAACGGCTTGTCCGGCATACAACACAACTATTTGTACACTCTCTCCGACCCATATGTAGGCGAATGGGGCTCAGGCGGCATATATGGATATAGCTATGCATCATGCACATACGACAATGTGGCTCGTCAGGTTATTGACAACAGCTATGCCGGAATCTCCGGGCTTGTGCCTGTGCAAGTGACGGCAGGGGAGCCGACAACGTTCTCGTTGCAGCGCACTGCGTCGCAGTCTGTGTCCAACTGGAGCAATGCCGAACTTGTGGCCATGCTAATCGACGCGACAACAGGCCTTGTGGTCAACTCCGTGAAAGTGCCGTTCACAATTGACGGGATTTCCGGAATCAGTACCGTGGGCGCTGCGGCGGGCAGCTTAGACGTGCAGGCCGCAGACGGACAGGTAATGGTCGGCACCGACAGCTACGCTAAGGTGTCGGTATTCGATACGAGCGGCCGCCTCGTGGCCATGAGCGAAGGTGCAGGCACTGTTGCCGTCAGCGTGAACAGCGGCAAGGGCATCTTCATCGTAAAGGTCGCCACCGATGGCGGAAGCGTTGTGAAGAAAGTCGTGATGAAATAATTCGTCTCCACATGGAGGCGGGAAGCCCGCAAAGGCTTCCCGCCTCCATGCTTCCTTTTAAAGAAATTCTCTTATAGCAATAAAGTGTAAAATTATGAAAAAGTCTTTACTTTTGTGTTTTGTCGCACTTGTATGGTGCATTAACGGCACTTGGGCTGTCACCGGCTCGGGCACTGAGGACGACCCATATGTAGTTTCTGATGGAGAATCGTTCGAAATTCCTGCAAAGACGAATGTTTATTTTAACTTTACGGCACCCGGCAATGGACAGTTGTCTATTTCAAAGTCGCCCTCATTAGGGTTCTTCTTTATGGTGAAAGACTCCAACGGTTCTTGGACTTCTGCGATGAGTGCGGGTGACACGTATGTTAATCCCGTGACATTCACCGTGAACATGACGGAAGGCGTAACTTATGAGTTTTACAACAACACAGTGCAATCATTTGACGCATGCACTATTACGGTCAACTTCGTTGCCGCCACAGACGATGCTCTTGATGTTGTTTCCGCCGACCCGGAAGAGGGAGCCACGGTAGAAGCCATAACGGTTTCCAGCCCTATCACGGTCACGCTGAACAAAGAGGTGGCGTCGTTGAGGGCAGCCATGAGCGACTATACGTTTGATGAAGTAAGCGCAGTGGCGGTCGAAGGAGAGGAAAACACATGGACCATCAGCCCAACAGACTTGTCAGACCTTGGCCGCGACAATGAATGGACACTGTATGAAGGCACTGTATACACCCTGACCCTCACGGCCACACTTGAAGACGAAACGACTGAGACGACAACCATCTCCTACAATGGTGCCACCCCGGCCACGCAATATGCTGACGTGAAAATAATCGGCATTACGCCCGACCCGGATGAGACTGACCTTGACAAGATGCTTAGTATCGACGGATTGAATACGTTCACCGCCACATTCGATGGATATGTTGAAGTCACAAACTGCGTCATCTCGCTTGGAATGTATGGCACCATCTCGGTCGAAACGACTGTGGAAGACAACGGAGACGGCACATACGCAGTGGTAGGAACGCCGAGTATATCGTCTGACGACTATAACCTCCCGATAAACCTTACTGTCGTTGACGCGCAAGGACTGAGCGTTAATGACCCCACCCCATCGGTATCCGGCGTAACTTTCTCTGCCGGGACATACTCGTTCAACCTGCCCGTCGCAGACGGACGCGCTCGTGACACGAGCCTTTACGTTACGGAAGTAATCCCGAGCGACAACAGTTACGTTGAATCGTTGAGCGAGGTTAGGTTCACCATGGCAGGAGGCGGCGATTCAGATGGGTTCTATGTGCTGACTTCCGGTGCAGGCGGCGGTGTCTTTGACGAAAACGGCAACAAGCTGTATGACATCGTATTGTCCCAGGATGACGAAAGAGGCGAAAGCGAGTTTGTCACGTCAGACATGGGAATGGGCGGCAATTCTGTTTACATGCCCGGAACGACATGCTACATGATTGCAACGATATGCGAGCTTGACACGGAAACGCCAGTGGCAATAACAACCCCCGGAACTTATACCCTCAAAGTGGATGAGGCATCGATTGGCGACGGCAACTTCGAATACGACAGCCCTTGGCTGGGCGACTTAGCCGGCACAAAGGGACGTTGCAACCCCGAATTGAGCTGGACATACAATGTGGTTGACATGCTCGTGGCTGTGGAAAGTGTCGCGCCGGTGCCCTACAATGTCAGCGGCGAATACAACGAGGAAATACCGTCTGTGGTGACAATCACGATGAACTCTTCCGACTTCACCGTAAGCAATGCAACATTGAGCTACACAGGCGCAACGAGGGAAGCCGCCGACTACACTGTTGACGGCAACGTCATAACCGTGCAAATAAGCGAAGCCGCACAGCAGGCAAATAGCATGAGCGTGATGGTGTACGCCACCGGAAACAATGACGCACCTATAGCCTACGGCACAAGCGAGGACGATGGCAGCTTCATACTCCTGACCTACCAGATGCCGCGCAACGCATTCGTCCCCACCACGGTTACGCCAGCCGCAGGCGCGGTTGAGAGCCTTTCCACGATAACTCTCGGCTTCGACGAAACGGTCGGCACGCTCAACACCGGCAACACCATAACATTGACGGATGCCGCCAACAACGTTACGGAATGCTCCATTGACTATGACGCCGCCGACTGGAACGTTGCCATAATCAGCGTTGGCGGGGAAATCACAGCCGAGGGCACTTACACCCTGACAATACCCGAGGGCACCATCTACAACGACAGCTACGATTCCGGCTTCACCGATGAGGACGGAATGCCCGAGGGCGACCTGTACAACCCCGAGCTTGTCTACGTCTACAGCATCACCACGACCGGCATCACGTCGGTGAAGGCTGACGCCGACGGCAACGTGAAAGTTTACACCGTCAACGGCGTTTACGTGGGCGAGGGTCCTGCCGCGCAGACTGTCAACAGCCTGCCGGCCGGAGTCTACATCGTGAACGGCACGAAGATGGTCATCAAGTAATTGAATGCAGACACAAACAGGCGGTTCAGTTCTCGTGAACCGCCTGTTTGGTTACACTGCAAGCGTCTCGTGCCGCTTTGTCTGCCGGCAGCGGCCGGCGAGTTTGGCACGCACTCAGACTTAATAAAACAGCATAATGCAAATGTGTAACATTAAACAACATACAATGAAAAAGAGTATTTTATTGATTTTGATGGTCCTGCTGGGCATAACAAGAATGTCGGCGCAGGTCGAGTTCATCAGCATTGAGCCGCCTACCGACGGAAGTTCGGTCTCGTACACCCTCACGACGAGAGGAGTCAACTACTTGAAGTTGGAAGCGACCGAAACCGGCACGGTAGAGTTTCATGTCGGATGGAGCGGCATATTATATTACAGTGATGCCGAAGGCACATTAGACGGTTCCATGCTCTCGTCAGACAGCGACAGCGATGGAAAAATCTACAAGGCCACAGTAGAGAGTGGCAACACTTATTATTTCCGCACGCACATATTGGTGGAAGATTGGACCATAACAGTCAATTACAGCGATGACGATGGAGCCATAAAGATTACGTCAAACTATGAAGACGGCGACTTGTTCGACTTGACGGGAGAAAACCTCCAGCTCACTTTCGACCGCATACTGTCCATCGACCGTGCCATCGTGTATGTCAACGGCGACTATGACAACGCGATTGAAATACCATCGTCGTACATCAGCTATGTGCAGACTTATTACTACGTCATGCTGCGCAATCTTGTTGAGTACCTCATGGACAGGAACGAGATACAGGTGGGCGACAGTTTCACCATCAGCTTGGAGGGCATATCCGATGCCAATGACTCCGAAACCACATACGGCGATGATGGCACATACTCGATAACGCTGACACTCGACGAGATGCCTGTGACACTTGAGAGCGTTTCGCCCGCCGATGGCTCTACCATCTATACCTACTATCCGCCAGAGGGCGATGATGGCTTTATCACGTTCACTTTCTCTGACGACCTCAACGAAGACACCGATGGCGTGACCGCCACGGCGTCGTGGGGCGATATAGAGGGTGACTCTTACGAGATTTACTACCTTCCGTTCACCATTTCAGGCAATGTCGTGACTGTGGACATGCGCGGCATAATCATACCCGAGACCGTCACGGGAAGCCGCGGCACCACTACCACGGCCACCACTGTGACAGTGTCCATCAGCGGCCTAACCGCCTCCGACGGGCGCTCCGTAGACCCCAATTACAGCGGTCTTGGCACAAACTCCATACTTGCTTTCTATTCGGTAAAGCAAAATACGGTGTCATTCATATATGAATTCATACCGTCAAGCGGCACAAACCTTTCCAGCGGCACTACCTCAATATCCATCTGGAGCAGTGTACAGATAACTTATGACGACGCTACCGTGGAGTACATCAATGCAAGAGGACAGTCGTCCACAATCACCATCGCCGCTGACGAAGCACCGTTTGAGTATGATGAAGACGAGGAAGGATACATGGCCACACTGTCTCTCGCGAAAGTGCCGGAGACGAGCAGGACTAACCCGCTATACATTACGCTCAACAACGCCAAGGTAACGCTAACCGCCCAAAGCGTGACTATTGTCGGCGAATGGAACACGGCTGCCGCCGAGCCGGCATCGGTGGAAAGTGTCGTGCCGGTGCCCTACAATGTCAGCGGCGAATACAACGAGGAAATACCGTCTGTGGTGACAATCACGATGAACTCTTCCGACTTCACCGTAAGCAATGCAACATTGAGCTACACAGGCGCAACGAGGGAAGCCGCCGACTACACTGTTGACGGCAACGTCATAACCGTGCAAATAAGCGAAGCCGCACAGCAGGCAAATAGCATGAGCGTGATGGTGTACGCCACCGGAAACAATGACGCACCTATAGCCTACGGCACAAGCGAGGACGATGGCAGCTTCATACTCCTGACCTACCAGATGCCGCGCAACGCATTCGTCCCCACCACGGTTACGCCAGCCGCAGGCGCGGTTGAGAGCCTTTCCACGATAACTCTCGGCTTCGACGAAACGGTCGGCACGCTCAACACCGGCAACACCATAACATTGACGGATGCCGCCAACAACGTTACGGAATGCTCCATTGACTATGACGCCGCCGACTGGAACGTTGCCATAATCAGCGTTGGCGGGGAAATCACAGCCGAGGGCACTTACACCCTGACAATACCCGAGGGCACCATCTACAACGACAGCTACGATTCCGGCTTCACCGATGAGGACGGAATGCCCGAGGGCGACCTGTACAACCCCGAGCTTGTCTACGTCTACAGCATCACCACGACCGGCATCACGTCGGTGAAGGCTGACGCCGACGGCAACGTGAAAGTTTACACCGTCAACGGCGTTTACGTGGGCGAAGGCCCTGCCGCGCAGACTGTCAACAGCCTGCCAGCCGGCGTCTACATCGTGAACGGCACGAAGATGGTCATCAAGTGACACATGCGTATATCGCATCAGCGCAAACAGGCGACTCCGCTTTCGGAGTCGCCTGTTTGCGTTTGCCCCCCACTATCGGTAAAAAGCATAAAGATTTCAGTAATCATGGTTGGCGGCGGTATTGCCTTTTTCAATAACTTTGCAATCAGAGTCATGGCAAACAGCCTGGCCGCTCCCGAAAGCGGATCTGCGCTACGGTCTGACCCACGCCAAAACAAAATACGATGAAGTGTATGAAAAAAGCATTGACAACCATTTGCCTGCTGGCAGCCGCCATGACTGCTGCCCCGGCGGGCGGACAGACTAAAAACAACAAGTTTATGGAAAACGTACTTGACAAGCGGCAACAGCACATTGTCGCAATCGCGAACCTCGAAGCGCAAGGCGACCTTACGGGATTGGCCGAAGCTATAGACGCCGCACTCGACGACAGCGTGACCGTGAGCACCATAAAGGAAGCCCTGTCGCAACTCTACGCCTACACGGGATTCCCGCGCAGCCTCAACGCCCTCGGCACGCTGCAGCAGGTGATGGCCGGGCGCGCGGCGGCAGGCAAGGCCAACATCGAGGGCAGAGACGCCGACCCGCTGCCCGCCGGCTACGATGCCTTGAAGCAGGGCACGGAGGTGCAGACCAAGCTGTCGGGCAAGCCTTTCGACTACGACTTCGCCCCAGCCACGGACTATTACCTCAAGGCTCACCTCTTCGGCGACATCTTCGCACGCAACAACCTCACCCACCCGGAGCGCGAACTGGTGACCGTGAGCGCCTTGGCGGGCATAGAGGGCGTGGAGCCGCAACTGAAATCGCACATCAACGGGGCGCGCAACATGGGGCTCTCCGACGCCGAGATTCACTCCATACCAGGCGTACTGGCAGAATGCGGACAGGAGGCTTCGGCCTATCGCGCCGCCAAGGCCATTGCCGAGGTGTATGGCGAAGCGTTTGACGGCGACATGCCACTGCCTTTCCCGAAAGGAGAACCCAACACAGGATTCGCACAATATTTCATCGGCGACAGCTACCTCGCGCCGCTCGCCAACGGCGAGGGCAGGCTGCCCGTGAACAACGTGACCTTTGAGCCCGGCTGCCGCAACAATTGGCACGTACACAACGGGGGCGGACAGATTCTCATCTGCGTAAGCGGCAGAGGCTGGTATCAGGAAGAGGGCAAGCCCGCACAGGCCCTGAAGCCGGGCGACGTGGTGGATATCCCGGCCGGAGTGAAGCACTGGCACGGAGCCGCCGCCGACTGCTGGTTTCAGCACATAGCCATAGGCGTGCCGTCGGAAAACGGGAGCACCGACTGGCTTGAGCCCGTGACAGACGAGGAATACGGCAAATTAAAATGACCGGAAGCGAAGAACGCCGTGAGGTTGTGCCCCGAAAGAGGAGCGCGACCTCACGGAGTTCGACATCATGACATATCCGAAAACGCCCTGACGAACCGTCCGGCACCGCATCTCCACCGTGCCGTGGCAAGGCGCATTTTGTAAAAATATTTCGCAGTGCGAACCGTACTGCCACCGTCTTTCGGCGCGCATTGCAAGTAATTGGTTTACAGGGGGTTTGCAAAACATACTGTTTCGGGGCGTAAAACGGCCCGTATCGAAGGGCGAAACAGGCCGTTTCACCTCGCAAAACGCAGCATTTCGCAATCCGAAACGGCAGCAGTCATCCGAAGCCCGGTGCGTTTGTAAACATTATTTACCGCCGGCATCATGCCGTCACCGCCACGCCGCCTCATCCATTCTTGCGGCAAATGGCTCTTTCGCGCCATCCCACAAACGCGGGGCGGACGGGAAAGACACCACCGGCACACACATCGCGACCAAGCGACACGCCCCGCAAGCCGTTTGCGCACATTCATACATTATTTCACTCCGACATGCCCGGTATCTCAGTTTTTTGCGTATCTTTGCATCAAATATGCCGCGCAGGGAAACACTGCAAGCACCGCTCCCGCTCCGGGCGGCTTCCTTGCCAAAGCCCGGCAAAGCATAACAAACCAAAGACAACAGGAATGAAACGAAGAAGACTGCTTACCGCCATCGCCACGCTCTTGCTTTGCACGGCCGCAAAGGCGGAGGGCGGCAACGCGCCCACGGAGAGCGACATGGCCGCCTACCTAATGGTATACCACAAAGACGCGGACCACGGCCTGCACATGGCCATAAGCTACGACGGCCACATGTTCAAGGCTCTCAACGGCGACCGACCCGTAATCGCCGGCGACACCATCGCCATGCAAAAGGGCATCCGCGACCCCCACATCTTCCGCGGCCCGGACGGCATGTTCTACCTGTCCATGACCGACCTGCACATTTATGCGCAACAGGCGGGCTACCGCCAGACCGAATGGGAGCGCGACGGCAAGGCATTCGGATGGGGCAACAACCGCGGCCTGGTGCTGATGAAATCGGCAGACCTGCTACACTGGACACGCGCCAACATCCGCTTTGACCAGCTCGACCCCTCGCTCGCCGACATAGGCTGCGTGTGGGCTCCGGCCACCACCTACGACTACGACAGGAAGAAGCTCATTATTTATTACACCATGCGCCACGGCAACGGCATGAACCGCCTGTACTACAGCTACGTGAACGACGGCTACGACAAGATAGAGACACTGCCCGAGGTGCTCTTCGAGTATCCGAAAGAGGGCGTGTCGGCCATCGACGGCGACATAACCTATGCCAACGGCACTTACCACCTGTTCTACTGCTCGCACGACGGCACCGCCGGCATAAAGCAGGCCACAAGCGACAACGTGACCGGTCCGTGGCAGTACGACAGCACTTACTGCGACTTTGAGCGACGGGGATGCGAAGCCCCGCACGTCTACAAGCTCATCGGACAGGAGGAATGGATTCTGATGTACGACATCTACAGCATCAATCCGCACAACTTCGGCTTTGCATCAACAACCGACTTCAAGCACTTTGACTACTTGAAACATTTCGACGAGGGAACCATGAAGCGCGAGGGATTCAGCGAGCAGAAGCACGGTGCCGTGGTGTGGCTGACAAAAGACGAGGCGCGCCGCCTCGAAGAACATTATGGAACGGCCGGAAACACGGAATAATGCCGCCAATCCACATAAACGGACGCATGCGGCAACATGCCGGCTTGCGCGGCACGCAACGCGGGAGCTGTGCCGACAGGATGCAACGGCACGCCCGGAAACGGGAAGAGGCGAGTGAAGACGCGGCCTCTCCACAAATAAATGGAAACACAAAAACCGAATGACAAGATGGAAAACAAAGAAAACGAGAAACTGCAATTGCCCGAAAACGCTTTCCGGGAACTGAAAGACGGCGAACGCTACGAACCGATAATGAGTCCGCACAAGACCTATCCCGAGGTAAACGCCTGGTCGGTGACGTGGGGTGTGCTCATGGCCATGCTCTTTTCAGCCGCAGCCGCCTATCTGGGACTGAAAGTGGGACAGGTGTTCGAGGCGGCCATCCCAATAGCAATCATCGCCGTAGGCGTATCGACGGCGGCCAAGCGCAGCAAGGCTTTGGGCGAAAACGTAATCATCCAGAGCATAGGGGCGTGCTCGGGGGCTGTGGTGGCAGGCGCCATCTTCACGCTGCCGGCCATCTACATCCTGCAGGCCAAGTATCCGGAGCTTGCCGCCTCGTTCCTCAAAATATTCATAGCCTCGCTGCTCGGCGGCATCATCGGCATATTGTTCCTTATTCCGTTCCGCAAGTATTTCGTGAGCGACATGCACGGGAAATACCCGTTCCCCGAAGCCACGGCCACCACACAGGTGCTCGTGAGCGGCGCCAAGGGCGGCAACCAAGCCAAGCCCCTGCTGATGGCAGGGCTTGTGGGCGGCCTATACGACTTCATAGTTGCCACGTTCGGACTGTGGAACGAGAACTTCACCTCGCGCGTAATCGGCGCGGGCGAGATGCTGGCCGACAAGGCAAAGATAGTGTTCAAGGTGAACACAGGCGCCGCCGTGCTGGGCCTTGGCTACATAGTAGGCCTGAAATACGCGCTCATAATCTGCCTCGGCTCACTGGCCGTGTGGTGGGTGATAGTGCCGGGCATGGCCCTGTTGTTCGGCAATGACGTTCTCAACACATGGAATCCGGCCATAACGCAGCCCGTGGGCAGCATGAGTCCCGAACAAATCTTCACCGAATACGGCAAGAGCATCGGTATCGGCGGAATCGCCATGGCCGGCATCATAGGCATAATCAAGTCGTGGGGAATAATAAAAGGGGCGGTTAGCCTGGCCGCGCGCGAGATGAAAGGCGGGTCGGCAGAAGACAAGAAGCTGCCCCGCACACAGCGCGACATATCGTTCAAGGTGATTGCCATCGGCTCCGTGGCCACCATCATAGCCATATTCCTGTTCTTCTGGTTCGGGGTGATGGACGGAAACATCTTCTTCGCCCTCGTGGGGATAGTGCTGGTGAGCGTCATAGCCTTCCTGTTCACGACCGTTGCGGCCAACGCCATCGCCATAGTGGGCACCAACCCCGTGTCGGGCATGACGCTCATGACGCTCATACTGGCCTCGGTGGTGATGGTGGCAGCCGGCCTCAGCGGCACCAAGGGGATGCTCGCAGCCCTGATAATGGGCGGCGTGGTGTGCACGGCGCTCTCGATGTCGGGCGCATTCATCACCGACCTGAAGATTGGCTACTGGCTCGGAACGACGCCAAAGAAACAAGAGACATGGAAGTTCTTGGGCACGCTGGTGTCTGCCGCCACCGTGGGCGGCGTGATGATGCTGCTCAACGAGACATACGGATTCACCAGCGGACAGCTCGCCGCGCCGCAGGCCAACGCCATGGCCGCCGTGATAGACCCGCTGATGAGCGGCGTCGGAGCTCCGTGGGTGCTCTACGCCATAGGGGCAGTGATAGCCATTGTCCTTACGCTCTTCAACATACCGGCCTTGGCTTTCGCCCTCGGCATGTTCATTCCGCTGGAACTCAACATCCCGCTTCTTGTGGGCGGTGCCATAAATTGGTTTGTAACCACGCGCTCGAAAGACGCGAAGACGAATGCCGACCGCGGTGAGAAAGGCAACCTGATAGCCTCGGGATTCATTGCCGGAGGCGCCCTCATGGGTGTGGTCAGCGCCCTGCTGCGCTTCGGCGGCATCAACTTTGAAGGCTTCTACGGGCCGTGGTGGGACAACTGTCTGTCGGAGGTGTGCGCGCTCTTGGCCTACGTGCTGCTGATAATGTACTTCATCCGCGCCACAAAACCAAGCACACGCTGACGCCAACCAACGTCTACGACACTGAAAAAACGCTGACCGCATGGAGACACAAGGCATGAGACGGACACTGACGGCATTAGTCTGCGGCATGGGACTGTGGCATGCCGCAGCCGCCGACTTCAACATAACGGACTATGGGGCGGTGAACGACACCGCCATACTGAGCACAGAGGCCGTGCAGCAAGCCATCGACGAATGTTCGCTGGCGGGTGGCGGTCGCGTGGTGGTGCCCGCTGGAAGCTACAAGATAGGCACAATCGTGCTCAAGAGCAACGTAAACCTGCACATGGAACAAGGGGCCACGCTCTATGGAAGCCGCAATCTGGCCGACTACAAGCGGCTGAAGCCCGAATACCTGTCGCTGCGCACGCAAACAGAAACCATACAACTGGTTTACGCCGACAACGCGAGCAACATAGTGATAGACGGCTACGGAACAATAGACGGGCGGGGCGACTCGTTTGAGAAGCTGTCGTGGAACGACGAGGGCATCACCCGCCCCCACCTGTTGCGCTTCGTCTGCTGCACGGGAGTAACCATAAAGGACGTAACCCTGCGCAACAGCGGTTGCTGGATGCAGCACTATCTGGCTTGCGACCAAGTAATAATAGCGGGAATAAAAGTTTACAATCGCAACAATTACAACAACGACGCGCTCGACCTCGACGGCTGCCACGACGTGGTGGTGACCGGAATGATTGCCGACAGCGATGACGATGGCATCACACTGAAAAGCACGTCGCCCCGCCTGTGCGAAAACATCACCATAAGCGACTGCGTGGTGAGCAGCCATTGCAACGCCATAAAGTTAGGCACAGAGACCAACGGGGGCTTCCGCAACATCAACATACGGGGCATCGTGGTGAAACCTTCGGCCAACCAAGACACTCTGTACTTCGGGAATCCGCACGGGACATCGGCCATATCGGTGGAAATGGTCGACGGAGGAACGCTCGAAAACGTAAGCATAAGCGACATAACGGTGCAAGGCACCGAATCGCCAATATTCGTCCGACTAGGCAACCGCGCCAGAGGATACTACGAAGGACAACAAATAAGCAACGTAGGCACGCTGCGCGACGTGACCATAAGCAACGTAAGGGTGACTGAAGCCGGCCCGACTGGCTGCTCCGTCACCGGACTGCCGGGCCATCCGGTAGAGAACATCGAGCTGCGCGACATCACCATAAGCCACAAAGGCGGCTGCGCCGAAGTGCCACCCATGCCCGACGAAAAGGAGAAAGATTATCCCGAAGCTACCATGTGGGGACTTTTGCCGGCAAAAGGCTTCTTCCTGCGCCATGTCCGCAACATAACAATGGACAATATCGTGGTGCGCACCACAACACCCGATGTGCGCCAGGATGTGGTGAAAGTTGACGTGGAATAGCCAAGCCCCTGACTTCACCGACTTCAAAATCCGGTTACAGCCACTCATGGTTACAGCCGAACACGACCCAATGCCCCAAAACCCGGGCTAAGTACGGCAGGCAGACGGCAGAAATGATGCGGAGAGAAAGCGGCAACGACTTGAAACAAGAATGGCCGCAGTCCGAAAAACGGACTTGATGAATGGCGCAAAGGGAACTGACAAACAAACCCATAACGCGAATGAAGCGGCGCACCAAGCGACGGCGACCATGAGCGCGGGGCGGTAAAGAATGTTTACAAACAAGGGCATGCAAGTCAGCGGTTGCCGATTTGCATTGCGAAACAGGCCGTTTTGCTGTCCAAAACGGCCTGTTTCGCACCGTAAAACGAGCCGTTTCACAACCTAAAACGGCACACTTTGCAAATCCATTGGGAATCAAGCGGTTGCGATGCGCGCAAAAACATGGTGGCAGGGCGACGCGCATTGCGAAATATCTTTACAAAAACTCGGAGTCACGAAAGCAGGAACAGACGACAAAGAGAATGACCGACGCGGCTGTTCCGGGTTGCGGCCAAGTCTGCCGCTCCCCTCACTCCGGAGTCGCCACAGTCCGTCATGCCGACAAAAAAAGCCGCGCGACATCACGTCGCACGACTTCCCCAGTGTAAATTTGGATTTTATATGCTAAATTATCCCCTAATTACAGTTTCGGTCCGGCAGCCACGAGAGCCTTGCCGGCTGCGTTGCCTTCGTACTTGGCGAAGTTCTTGATGAAGCGTCCGGCCAAGTCCTTAGCCCTATTCTCCCACTCTGCGGGGTCTGCATAGGTGTCGCGCGGGTCAAGGATGTTGGGGTCAACGCCCTCAAGCTGCGTCGGAACCACGAAGTCGAAGTAAGGAATGGTCTTCGTGGGGGCAGCGTCGATGGAGTGGTTGAGTATGGCGTCGATGATGCCGCGCGTGTCACGAATGGATATGCGCTTGCCGGTGCCGTTCCAACCGGTGTTCACCAAGTAAGCCTTGGCACCGCTCTTCTCCATCTTCTTCACCAGCTCCTCAGCGTATTTCGTGGGATGCAGCTCAAGGAAAGCCTGTCCGAAGCAAGCCGAGAATGTGGGAGTCGGCTCGGTGATGCCGCGCTCCGTGCCGGCCAACTTGGCCGTGAAGCCGGAGAGGAAGTAGTATTTCGTCTGCTCGGCGGAGAGAATCGACACCGGTGGCAGCACTCCGAAAGCGTCGGCAGAGAGGAATATCACCTGCTTGGCAGCGGGAGCGTGGCTCACGGGCTTCACGATATTGTTGATGTGATAGATAGGATACGACACGCGGGTGTTCTCCGTCGTGCTCTTGTCGGCGAAGTCTATCTTGCCGCTCTCGTCCACGGTCACGTTCTCAAGCAGTGCGTCGCGCTTGATGGCGTTGTAGATATCGGGCTCGCTCTCCTTGTCAAGGTTGATGACCTTGGCATAGCAACCGCCCTCGAAATTGAACACGCCGTTGTCGTCCCAGCCGTGCTCGTCGTCGCCAATGAGCAGGCGCTTCGGGTCGGTGGACAGCGTTGTCTTGCCCGTGCCGGACAGGCCGAAGAAGATGGCCGTGTTCTCTCCGTTCATGTCGCAGTTGGCAGAGCAGTGCATAGAGGCGATGCCCTTGAGCGGGAGGAAATAGTTCATCATGGAGAACATGCCCTTCTTCATCTCGCCGCCATACCAGGTATTGATGATTACTTGCTCTTTCGATGTAACGTTGAACACCACGGCAGTCTCCGAATTGAAGCCGAGCTCTTTCCAGTTGTCAATCTTTGCCTTCGATGCGTTGTACACGATGAAGTCCGGCTCGAAGTCTTCCAGTTCCTCTTCGCTCGGACGGATGAACATGTTCTTCACGAAGTGAGCCTGCCATGCCACCTCCATGATGAAGCGCACAGCCATGCGTGTGTCTTTGTTTGCGCCGCAGAAGCCATCTATAACGTACAGCTTCTTGCCCGAAAGCTCTTTCTGCGCTATTGCCTTCACAGCCGCCCACGCCTCTTGAGAAGCGGGCTTGTTGTCGTTCTTATATTCGTCGGAAGTCCACCAAACGGTGTCCTTTGAGTTCTCGTCCATCACGATGAACTTGTCTTTGGGCGAGCGCCCTGTGTAGACGCCGGTCATTACGTTGACAGCGCCAAGCTCCGTCACCTGGCCTTTGTCGTAGCCCGTGAGGTCGCTCTTTGTCTCCTCTGCAAACAATTCTTCATAGGAAGGATTGTAAAGAACCTCGGTTGTGTCCGTGATTCCATACTTTGTCAATACTGACTTATCAAACTTTGCCATTTTATAAATGTATTTAAGTTGTGGATTTCCCCTTACTTGAATGTATCCCTAAAACGGCGGCAAAGTTAACAAAAAAAAGATTGGTCGCAAAGTCCGGCCATTCAAAAAAGGCGGCAGATAAATCTTTTTAGGTTAAAGTATACAAAAAGAGGCGTTTCCCACACGCTTTTGCCACACCCGCCTTGCAAAAACAGAAATATATTGCCTACCTTTGCACGAGCCGTCTGTGACCCATTCGGACACCGACCGGAAGCGACGCCACAAGAGAGCGAAAGGATATTAAAGTTACCTTTACTATATGAAAATCATCAACCTAAGCGAGACCGACTCGATAATCAACCAATACGTGGCGGAAATCCGCGACACGGAATACCAGCAGAACCGCCTGTTATTCCGCAACAACCTGACGCGCATAGGGGAGATGGAGGCTTACGAGATAAGCAAGACGCTCGTCTACAAGCGGCGGGACGTCACCACGCCGCTGGGCGTGGCGCGCATCAACGTGCCTGCCGACAACATCGTGCTGGCCACGATATTCCGCGCCGGCCTGCCTTTCCACGCCGGATTCCTAAACGTATTCGACCGCGCCGGCTGCGCTTTCGTGAGCGCTTACCGTGAATATACCGACAATGAGCACACGCAAGTGGGCATACACGTGGAGTATCTCGCCACGCCGAGCATCGATGGTAAGACGCTTGTGATAGCCGACCCCATGCTGGCCACGGGCGGCTCCATGGAGATGGGCTACCGGGCTTTCCTCACCCGGGGCGAACCGCGCCACATCCACGTGGCCTGCGTGCTGGCCACGCCTGACGGAATAGCCCACGTGGAGAAGACGCTGCCGCAAGAAAAGACCACCATTTGGTGCGCGGCCATCGACCCTGTGCTCAACGAACACAAGTATATCGTGCCGGGCCTGGGCGATGCCGGCGACTTGTGCTACGGCGACAAGATGTGAGGGAGCGTGGCTCAGGCCGCGAGCGGCACCGGCGGCAGCTGTTGTCGCGTCTCGCGGGGAACGGAATCAATGTGGGGTTGCACGGCCTTTGGATGCCATGCAACCCCACATTTTTGCCTGTCCATTACACTCGGCAGGACATGAAGCCCGACACTACGCATGCGTCATTGCCTTTCTTCCACGGGGAACAGGTAAAAACTGCGGGCGGCATTGTAGTCTACCATCCACTGGTCTACCACGATGTGGTCGTCCAATGCCGTTATCTCCACCGTGTGCGTGCCTGCCTTCAGCGCGGGCAGTTCCAAAGAGCGCACGGCCTGTCCGCGCATCACGTTCTGTTTCCATCCCTCCGAGCGAAACTTTTCTTTCAGAGTGAACACCGTGGGCTCCGCGCCGTCAACGCTCACGCTGTATCGCAAGTCGCCTCCATCGTTGGGTTGCGTCGGTATGAGAGCCGTTCGGAGCACCGCGTCGCCCTCTTTCACGGCAGTGAACGTATAAGTCAACGTGCCGCCCTTGGGCAACGCCACGGCATTCATGCTGTGGCCGAGCATAGCGATGGCCCGAGCGCCGTCGCTGGCGCGGTCATAGTCGCAGGCGTTACGGGCTATCACGCCGTCAGTGTCGATGGGGTGCGCCTTGCCTGCTGGGGCTTTACGAAGCCATTCCAGCACCTCGCTGTCCGTAAGCTGCGTCGGCAACAGCGGCGCGTCGAACACTGGCAGGTCGCGCGGCCGCATGTCCATGGAGCGATTCCACTTGCCGCCGGCCATCGTCTCATTGTAATATTGCGTCAGATCCCTTATTTCCTGATATGCGGCTTGGCTCTTCGCAACAGCCATGAGGAGCGTGGCATCGCCGTCAAGCCTGTCTTTTGAGGCATTGCCGTTGGCGTATTGCCTGGCTCTCTGCGCCTCAAGAATCTTCCGCGCATGGGCATCGGCGGCCATCACGGGGTATTTTATCGCTGCGAAATAAGCGTCTTCCAATTCGGGGCGCACAAAAGCCTCAGCCCCGTTGACCGCCGCCACTACAGCGGCATAGCTCTCCAAATAACGATCCAGTTCGCCGCCAAAGGCCGTCTGGCTGAACTCCGTGTTGCGCACGGGACTGAGTCCGCGGTCAAACGTTGCCTTCGACAGTTCCGTCTGGCTCCACCCCATGAACTCCGGGCGGCGTTGGCCACACAGTCTGAAGAACTCGTACATGGCAGGATAGAGCCTTTCGCCGGCCTCGGTGCCAAACTGGCGGCAGAGCCACGCGCGGTAATGGTCGCCCACGGTGGCTGCGCTTACAGAGTTTATGTCCCACGCCATGTCGAGAAACAGTTCGAGGTCGTAGCCCGCCACTTTCGGATCGTGGACGTTCACAATCCATATCTTGCGCACATTGTGGTCGTAAGCGGCACGCATCTCGTTGTAAATGAGACCCGGTTGGGTGGTGGTGAGCCACAGATAGTCGTGCGGGCGACCCCAATAGCTGAGGTGATAGTATACGCCACCGCCACCGCTGCGCCGCTGTTCGGCCTCGTCGGAGAGCCGCGTCATGTAGCCGTAATTGTCATCGCACCACATCAGCGTCACGTAGTCGGGCACTTTGAGTCCCCGCTCGTATATCTCGAGCACCTCTTTGTAAGGCACAAACACCTGCGTCTGTTCCGCAGGGTCGCCTATGTACTTGCGCAACAGCTCCTGTTGGTCGTCAATCACCTGCTGGAGTGCATCAAACTTCTCCTCCATGGTCGTCACTCCCTCCATCGACCCATCGTGGATGCCGCGCATTCCAATGGTGAACAGGTTGCCTCCGGGAGAGCCTTTCACTTCCTTGAGACGCTCTATCCAATAGTTCTGCACGCCCTCCTTGTTGGTGATGTAATTGAAACGCCCACGCTCCCTTACGTTCCACTCGCCCACGTTGTTACGCAACAGCGGCTCGCAGTGGCTCGTGCCGATGGCTATGCCGCAGCTGTCGGCCACGGCCTTCGCCCCCGGTATGTTGAAAAAGGCCACCGTGCCGGAGTGCATCCCCGGCCAAATGGCGTTGGCGCGCAGCCGCATCAGCAGCTGGAATATCTTTTTGTACGTCCTCGACCCTATCTCGCCAAACTTCCCCGGCTCGTAAGTGGCGCAGCTCCAAGGCCGCGTAGACCAGTCCTCGTCATTCAGGAAAATGCCCCGGTACTCCACCGACGCACCCTGCAACGTCTCGTATTCGCTGTCTATCGCCAGCCGTTCCCTCTTCTCCGGCGTCACGTCGCCCCACCAAATCCAAGGACTCACGCCAGCCATGCGCGACATTTCGAGCAGTCCGTAGGCCGTACCGCGCCCGTTGGCACCCACAATTGTCACCTGTCCGCCAATCACCGATATGTGAAAACCGTCGGTCTTCTGCGACAGTTCGTCCACCGGCACGCCATCGTTAGCCAGTGCCCTGCGCACGGCAGCCGAAGCCTTGTCAAGCTCTACGAGGCGCAATGCGGCACTCTTCTCCGACGCTTCGACGGCGCGATGGCCCGTAACGGCCTCCATGTCGGAGGCAAACATGTCAACGGCCACCTTAACCACCGGATCCACTTTCTTCGGAACGCTGTATGTGACGGCCTTAACACCGTCATACCATACCACATCGGCGGCGTCAGTCTCTACCGCCGCAATTGCCAGCATCACGGCCAGTGCCGTATTCTTGCTTACAGTCAGTCTCTTCATTCTCGTTGTTTTGGTTATTGGTTGTTTGGAAATTGCCGACAAAGGCAGACGCTTTGATTGCCCCACGCAACGATGGCCGCACAATAAGTCCTATGCAAACGCTTGCGAGGCTTGGCGAGACAACAGGGCTAAAGAGCGGCACTTGTCGCGCCCGACCGCCCGGCGCACAGGCCCGCTTGCCTTGTGCTGGAAGCCACGGCTCGTCAGTCTGCCCCATCACGAGCCACGAGCGCGTTGGTGGTCATGCGCGTCATGTATTGCTGTATGATGGCTTTCACCTCACGTTCCATCTGCGCCTGTTCCTTTAAGCGCCCCACAAGGTTATGCTCCAAGAGCAGGTCGGTGCGGAAACGGTACACCGCCTTGGTCTGTCGGCCGTCGAACTGCAACAGGTAGTCGCCCTTCACGTACTGGTAAATGCCGTTAAGATAATTCACGGCCCAGGTGTCCTCGGCCTTAGTGTTGAACAAGTCGCAGCCGAAAGCCACATACGGGCGGTCGTAACCGAGATATCCCAAGACAGTGGGCATGATGTCTATCTGCTGCGCTATGGCATCGCGCATCCCCGGCTCCAACTCGCCCGAGGGATCAAAGAATATTATCGGCGAGCAGAATCCTCCGAGGTCGGTCTGGTAGTAGGCGTGATCCGACAGGTTGGTGTGGTCAGACGTGATGACGAACAGCGTGTTTTCGTACCACGGCTGCTTCTTGGCCGTGGCGAAGAAACGGCGCAGGGCGTTGTCGGTATAGCGTATGCACTTGTGGATAATGATGCCTTCTTCCTTGTAAATGTCCTTATACTCATCGGGGATGGCGTAAGGATGGTGCGACGAGGCGGTGAACACGGCCGTGACAAACGGCCGGCGCATCTCGCTCATCTTCAAGGCGAAGAATTGCAGGAAAGGCTCGTCCCAGATGGCCCACGTGCCGTCAAAGTCCTTGTCGCCGTCGAAACGCCCGTCCTTGCCGTACTCCGTGCGACCGTAGTACTCATCGAAACCGGTGGTGCGGGCAAAGGCTTGGAAACCCATCGAGCCGTTCTCGGCACCGTGGAAAAAAGCCGAGTGGTAGCCCTTGTGCCTGAGCTCACCGGCCAGTCCGCTCACGTCGTTCATCGACGAAGGCGTGAGGAAGAAAGGTTCGACGAACATTGGTATGCCGGACAGTATGCTCGGCATACCGTCGATGCTCTTGCGGCCGTTGCAATAAGAATATAGCCATGTCACGCTGTGCTGCATGAGCGAGTCCACAAAGGGCGTGTAGCCCCTGTAAGTACCACCGTCGAGCCACTTGTTGTAAGCCCCTATGTACTCGCGGCCGAAACTCTCCACGATGAGCACCACCACATTCTTGCGCCTCTCCACCGCGCTATCGGCAGGCAGGTGCAGCGGAGTGTAGATGGCATCAAGCTCGTCTGCCGCATAGTAATCAGGCACGGTGAATATCGTTTTGTTGAAAGTGCGGATGAGTGAGAACGGCGTGTTGAGCACCACGGCGGCCTCGAGCGGACGGTCAACATACTGGTTGGCGTTGCTGATGGTGATGGGGCGCACCGCCGTGGTGGCACCGCCACGCATACCGATGACGCTGACGGGTATGTAGGCGAGCAGGAACAGCGACTGCACGCCGTAGTAAGCCAGTGCCGGTTTCAGTCTAAGAGGACTGCGCAACAGCGCGAGTCGCTCACCTGCGGGCATGAAATAAAGTCGCCACAGGCCACACACGAGCACTGCGGCAAGCGCCACCAAGTACCAGTGGCGCAGCAGTTCGACGCCCACTATGGAGCCAAGGTTGTGCTCAGAGGCAAACTCGGAGAACACCGTTACGGTGGTTCTGCGACCCGTGTACTGAAAATACACCGAGTCGGCAAGGTTGGCAACGATGCAAACGGCGTTGCAGACCACGAACACCCAGCGTGCCACGCGCTGCCAAAGGCCATGCTCCTTGTAGTGAAGCGGCAGCAGCATCAGCAAGGCATAGAGCGCATTGGTGTACAGGATGGCCGACGTGTCGAACATCCACCCGCCACGCAGCATGTCAATGAACTTGCCCCACGTAAGCGTCGGGGCAAACGACTGCCAGTTTTCAAGCAGGAACGCCATGCGGCAAACCCCGTAAGCCACATAGACGAGCACGAGGTTCAGCAGCAGGCACAGCGGCCCGGCATAGAGCGATTTGCGTATTTTTATCATAGTTTATGTCGTGAGGCCGCGTTCCGGACCGCCTGCGTGGGGAAAGGGCGGCACTAACGGCCCATTGCTATCTATCGACTGTCCGCCCGTTTCTTCCTTTCCCGGCATCCCCTACCCGCTCCCGCACGCCCGACATCCCATGCCCGGTCAAGGCGTCGCGGCCACTTGCCACAAAGGTAGAGAGCGGGGGCGTCACCGCCTTTCCCTGTACACAAGTCTCAGCAGCAGGAAATTAGCGGGCACGGCCACCATGAGCACCAGCACCGGAGCGGCAAGGCGGTGGATGCCCATGGCCATGAAAATGTTGAAGAGCACTATATGGATGGCGTAATTCATCATGTGGCTCGCGCCAAAGCCTGCCACCTTGCCCGCCGACACGCGCGACTTAAAGGTGAACCACGTGGTCATGAAGAAGTTGCAGACGAGGCTCACCACGTAACCCGCGGTGTAGTCGAAGACGAGCCACAGGCCGCCACGCAACATGAGTTGCAGCAAGTAATACACGGCATAGTGTATTCCCGCGGCCACGGTTCCCACGATGCAATAGCGGACAAACTGCATCAGCTTCTCACGGTCAGGCCTCACCATCTGCCATTTTCACCACCGAAATTTCGTACAAAAGTAGTTATTTTTCCCGAAACAGTGCCGTTATCCCGATAATTTTGCATAGTTTTGTCTTTTAAATAAGATATGACATTCATGAAGATAGGCTTCGACGCAAAGCGTGCCGCGCAGAACCGCACAGGATTGGGCAACTACAGCCGCTTCGTGGTTCGCATACTGTCGCAGCGTATGCCGCAAAACGACTACCATCTCTACGTGCCCGACCCAGAGCGCACGCCTTATCTCGCGACGATACCCACTCTCGGCGCGCTCAGCGTACACCACCCCACGTCGGCACTGTGGCGCGGTTTTCGTCCGCTATGGCGCGTGTTTGGCATGGCGGACGACATCAAGCGCGACCACATCGACCTGTACCACGGCCTCAGCAACGAGCTGCCGGTGGGCATCGGGCGGGCGGGCTGCCGCTCGGTCGTCACCATCCATGACCTCATCTTCATCCATTGCCCCGAATATTACCAGCCCATCGACCGCTTGATTTACAACCGCAAGTTCAGCCGCGCGTGCCGCGAGGCCGACCGGATAGTGGCCGTGAGCGAGTTCACCAAGCGCGAGGTGATGCGCTACTACGGCATCGACGGCGACAAGATAGACGTGGTCTACCAAGGCTGCGACCCGGCCTTTGCCGCGCCCGTGGCACAAGACGCGCTCGACGGCGTGCGCCGCCGCTATGCCTTGCCGCCGCGCTTCGCGCTCTACGTGGGCAGCATCGAGCGGCGCAAAAACCTGATGCTCGTGGCCGAGGCCACCGCCCTGGCGGCGAGGCGAGACCGCCCTGGCGGAAGCGTGGTGCCGGTGGTGGCCGTGGGCAGACACACTCCATACGCCGACGAGGTAATCCACTTCCTGCGGCGCGAGGGCATCGAAAGCGCGTTTATCTTCTTGCACGACGTGCCCCACGCCGACCTGCCGCCGCTGTACCGGCTCGCCACGGCCTTCGTCTATCCCTCGCGCATCGAAGGCTTCGGCATACCCATGCTCGAAGCCATCACGAGCGGCGTGCCCGCCATAGGCTGCACAGGCTCTTGCCTTGAGGAGGCGGGCGGCCCGGACTCTATATACGTTGACCCCGACGACGCCGAGGCGATGGCCGCCGCCCTGGAAACGGCCTGCAACGACGAGCCGCGCCGACAACACATGGTGGCCCGCGGACGCGAGTATGCCGCCCGATTCAGCGACGGACGGATAGCCGCCGACCTCATGGCCGTCTATCGCAAGGCCATGAGGTGACGGCGGGCACCGCAGCACGGCATACCACCCTCACCCCTGCTTCCTTATCTTTTCCACCACAGCCGCCATCCTCTCAAGCCCTTCCATCATGCGACTGCGGGGGCAGGCTATGTTTATGCGGATGTATCCCTCGCCCGCCTGCCCGTACATGGTGCCGCCATTCACCATCACGCGCCCTTCGATGGCAAGGCGGTCGGCAAGAGCGTCGGACGTGAGGCCGAGGCAACGGCAATCCACCCACACCAAGTAAGTGCCCTCGAGCGGCGTCACGCGCAGCTCTGGCATCCGCGCGTCAAAGAATCGGCACAGGGCCGTGTAGTTGTCCCAAAGGTAGTCGCACAGGGCATCGAGCCAGTCCTCACCCTCATTGTAGGCGGCCATCAGCCCCTCCACGCCGAACGGGTTGACATCGCACACCTCATTAATATTAATGGCGCGGTCTATCTTGGCGCGCGTCACCGCGTCGTTCGATATTATGTTGGCAATCTGCAGGCCGGCGGTGTTGAACGACTTCGACGGCGAGTTGGCCACGATGGCATTGTCACGGCAGCGGTCTGACACGGCCGCAAAGGGCGTGTAGCGGTGGTCGCCGTAGACCAGCTCGCAGTGAATCTCGTCAGACAGCACCCTCACCCCGTGGCGCAGGCAGATGTCGTTGAGCCGCTCCAGCTCGTCGGCAGTCCACACCCTCCCCACGGGGTTGTGGGGATTGCATAGCACGAGCAGCCGCGCCCGCGGGTCGGCGGCCTTGCGCTCTATGTCGTCATAGTCCATGACGTAACGCCCGTTGTCGTTGGCCAGCGGACTTTCCACCACCTCGCAGCCGTTGTTGCGCACCGAAGAGAAGAAGCAGTTGTACACCGGCGTCTGCAATATCACCTTGTCGCCCGGCGCGCACAGCGCCTTCACCACCACCGACACGGCCGGCACCACGCCCGAAGTGTAGAGTATCCACTCGCGGTTCACATCCCAATGGTGCCGCCGGGCGAACCACCCCACCACGGCATCATAATAACCATCGGGCACTCTCACGTAGCCAAACACGCCGTGCTCCACGCGGCGGAGCAGCGCGGCGGTTATGGCCGGGGCCGTGCGGAAGTCCATGTCGGCCACCCACATGGGAATGACATCATCGCCCGGGGCAGAATCCCACTTGTAGGAGTTGGTGCCGCGGCGTTGTATAAGCTCATCGAAATCGTAATTCATATATTGTCTTAATGTTTGTTTAACCTGCACGGATTGATTGGGCAAAGTTACGAAAATATATCATGGCCGGCAAAGGAAACGAAGCCGAAGTGGAGGCATCGCAAGATTTGTAAAGATATTTCGCAATGCGGGCGACGGTTTCCGCGATTTTGCGCCGGGCGCGCAACCGATTGGGTTACAGCGGGTTTGCAAGACATGCCGTTTTGGAGTTTGAAACGGCCCGTTTCGTCTTCCAATACAGGCCGTTTCGGGAGGCGAAACGGTGCATATCGCAAGGCCGAACGGCCATCGCCGCACCGGGCGCGCGCCGTCTGTAAACATTTTTTACCGCCCGAACGCGCG
>CAZKMT010000015.1:0-13647 GCA_964554115.1 uncultured Prevotella sp. | reverse complement strand
ATCGCCGCACCGGGCGCGCGCCGTCTGTAAACATTTTTTACCGCCCGAACGCGCGCGGCGAGGCATCCGGCGGCCTCGCGCCCCGGCAGGCTTTCCGCGCGGCGCACTGATGGCGCAGAGACTGTTTTTGCCACATTTATTTTGACAAGTAGCGATTTTACAGTAACTTTGCGCCGCATAACAGAAAGGAAGCCATGAAGAAGCTGTACATAGAGACCTACGGCTGCCAGATGAATGTGGCCGACTCGGAGGTGGTGGCGGCAATCATGAAGATGGCGGGCTACGACACCTGCGACCGGATAGACGACGCCGACGCGGTGTTCCTGAACACGTGCTCAGTGCGCGAGAACGCCGAACTGAAGATTTACCGCCGCCTTGACGCCCTCGAGGCGGAGCGCCGCAAGGGCCACAAGATGGTGATTGGCGTGCTGGGCTGCATGGCCGAGCGCGTCAAGGGCGACCTGATAGAGCACCACCACGCCGACCTCGTGGCCGGCCCCGACGCCTACCTGTCGCTGCCCGCGCTCATGGCGCAGGCCGAGGCGGGCCACAAGGCCATCGACACGGAGCTGTCGGCCACGGAGACGTACAGCGACGTGGTGCCCCACAGGCTGCACACGGCGCGCGTGGGCGGCTATGTGAGCATCATGCGCGGCTGCAACAACTTCTGCCACTACTGCATAGTGCCTTACACAAGGGGGCGCGAGCGCAGCCGCGACGTGGCGAGCATACTGCGCGAGGTGGAGACTCTGCGCGACCGGGGCTGCAAGGAGGTGACACTGCTGGGGCAGAACGTCAACTCGTACAGCTACCGCACAACTCCCGCCGAGGCAGGGGCGGCGCCAGCAGAATACAAGTTTCCCGACCTGCTCCGCGCCGTGGCCGAGGCCGTGCCCGACATGCGTGTGCGCTTCACCACGTCGCACCCCAAGGACATGAGCGACGAGACGCTGCACGTGATAGCCGAAACGCCCAACGTGTGCCGCCACATCCACCTGCCCGTGCAGAGCGGGAGCAACCGCATACTGAAGCTGATGAACCGCAAGTACACCCGCGAATGGTACTTGGATCGCGTGGCGGCCATACGCCGCATAATACCCGACTGCGGCCTGTCGACCGACATCTTCGTGGGATACCACAGCGAGACGGAGGAAGACCACCGCATGTCGCTCGACCTCATGCGCGAGGTGGGCTACGACGCGGCGTTCATGTTCAAGTACAGCGAACGCCCGGGCACCTACGCGGCGAAGCACCTGCCCGACGACGTGCCCGACGACGTGAAGACACGGCGGCTGAACGAACTGATAGGGCTGCAAACGGAACTGTCGGCACAGGCCAACAGCCGCGACGTGGGCCGCGAGTTCAGCGTGCTCGTGGAGGGCTTCAGCAAGCGCTCGCGCGACCGCCTGTTCGGACGGACTGAGCAGAACAAGGTGGTGGTGATGGACAAGGGAAACCACCACATAGGCGACACGGTGCGCGTAAGGGTGACGGGGTGCACGAGCGCAACGCTCTTCGGCACAGAGACAGAAGCCTGAGCCGCGCGCCGCGCCAAACGAAATGAAAACGACAAGCCGCCCTCTCCGGGCCACGCCAAGCGCGACACGGGCCGGCGGAAAGCCAACAACCAAACATTAGGATGAAGGAATTCCTGCAAATGATGCGCCACTTCCTGCCGCCATACAGGCGGTACGTGGCACAGTCGATAGTGTTCAACATACTCTCGGCGGTACTCAACATATTCTCGTTCGCGGCACTGATACCCATATTGCAGATACTGTTCAAGACGGGAGACGCCGAGAGCGCCACGTCGCTGATGGCAATAGGCGACGCCAACGTGAAAGAGGTGCTGACGAACAACATGAACTATTACGTCAACGGCTTGATAGACAACATCGGGCCGAGCGCCACCCTGCTCTGCATAGGCATCTTCCTGGCTTTCGCCACTTTCCTCAAGACAAGCTGCTACTTCCTCTCGTCGGCGGCCATCATACCCATGCGCACCGGCGTGGTGCGCGACATCCGCAACCAACTATACCGGAAGATAACGTCGCTTCCACTGGGCTTCTTCACCGATGAGCGCAAGGGCGACATCATAGCCCGCATGACCGGCGATGTCAACGAGGTGGAAAGCTCCATCATGTCGTCGATAGACATGCTCTTCAAGAACCCCATCCTCATAATAGCTTACTTCGCGACGCTGGTGTTCATCAGCTGGCAGCTGACGCTGTTCACGCTGGCCATAGTGCCGCTGATGGGCTGGGTGATGGGCTACGTGGGGCGCAAGCTGAAGCAGAACTCCAAGGAGGCGCAGGCCTTGTGGAGCGACACGATGAGCCAAGTGGAGGAGACGCTCGGCGGACTGCGCATAATCAAGGCATTCTGCGCGGAGGAGAAGATGAACGCCCGCTTCAGGGACGTGAACGACAAGCAGCGCGACAGCGTGATAAAAGTGAACAGGCGGCAGCAGATGGCCCACCCCATGAGCGAGTTTCTCGGCACGGTCATGATTGTCATCGTGTTGTGGTTCGGGGGCATCCTGGTGCTCAACCACTCCACGCTCTCCGGCCCCACGTTCATATATTACCTCGTGATACTCTACAGCATAATCAACCCGCTGAAGGAATTTTCAAAGGCCGGCTACAACATCCCGAAAGGACTGGCCTCAATGGAGCGCATCAACAAGATTCTCAACGCCGAGAACACCATACACGAAGCTCCAAATCCCATACACATCAAGGAGTTCGCGCACCGCATAGAATTCCGCGACGTGTCGTTCAAGTATGGCTCCAAGTGGGTGCTCCGCCACATCAACCTGACCATAGAGAAAGGCAAGACGGTGGCACTCGTGGGACAGAGCGGCGGGGGGAAGTCGACACTCGTTGACCTCATACCGCGATACTATGACGTGCAGGAGGGCGAGGTGCTCATAGACGGCATCAACGTGAAAGACCTCGGCATCCACGACCTGCGCCAACTCATAGGCAACGTCAACCAAGAGGCGATACTCTTCAACGACACATTCCGCAACAACATCGCCTTCGGCGTAAGCCACGCCACACAGGAACAGATAGAAGAGGCGGCACGGATAGCCAACGCCTACGACTTCATAATGGCGTCCGACAAGCAGTTCGACACCAACATAGGCGACAGGGGCAGCCGCCTGTCGGGAGGGCAGCGGCAGCGCGTGAGCATAGCCCGCGCCATACTGAAGAACCCGCCCATACTGATTCTCGACGAGGCCACGTCAGCCCTCGACACCGAGAGCGAGCGGCTGGTGCAGGATGCGCTCGAAAGGCTCATGAAGACGCGCACCACCGTGGCCATAGCCCACCGCCTGTCGACCATCAAGAGCGCCGACGAGATATACGTAATCCACGAGGGCGAGATAGTGGAAAGCGGCACCCATGAGGAACTGCTGGCCCAAGGCGGCTACTACAAGAAGCTGAACGACATGCAGAGCCTGTGAGGACGGGGCACCCCGCCCACCCTGCCGCACGGACGCGGGCCGCGCCTCCCGTGCGCGCCAATGGCAGGCACGGGAGGAAAATGGTTGGTGCGAAATCAAAACAGTTGCTAAATCCGCCACTTTTATTTTGCCATACGGAGGAAAAAACGTATCTTTGCAATACCCGCCCCGCAAACCGGGCGGGGTGAAACGGTGTGCCTTGGATGCCCGCGACACTTAACCGGCAAACAAAACAAACACAAACATAACAGAACGCAACATGAAGACAAATTATGAAATTCGCTATGCGGCCCATCCGGAGGACGCAAAGAATTACGACACCGCGCGCATACGCCGCGACTTCCTCATTGAGAAAGTGTTCTCGCCCGACGAGGTGAACATCGTGTACTCGATGTACGACCGCATGATAGTGGGCGGGGCAATGCCCGTAAGCGAGACGCTGAAGCTCGAAGCCATCGACCCGCTGAAAGCCGACTTCTTCACTACGCGCCGCGAGGTGGGCGTGTTCAACGTAGGCGAGGGCGAGGGCACTGTGACCGTGGGCGGCGAGACGTTTGACCTGGGCTACAAGGAAGCTCTTTACATCGGACGTGGCGACCGCGACGTGACTTTCGCCAGCAAGGACCCGCAGAAGCCTGCCAAGTTTTACTTCAACAGCGTCACAGCGCATAAAGAATATCCGTGCAAGAAGATAACAAAGGCCGATGCCGTGGTGATGCACATGGGGTCGCTCGAAATGAGCAACGAGCGCGACATCAACCGCATGATAGTGACGCAGACGGTGGACACATGCCAGCTGCAGATGGGCATGACGGAACTGGCTCCGGGCAGCGTGTGGAACACCATGCCGGCCCACGTGCACAGCCGCCGCATGGAAGCGTACTTCTATTTCGAGGTGCCGGAGGAGCAGGCCGTGTGCCACTTCATGGGCGAGATAAAGGAAACGCGCCACATCTGGATGCAGAACGACCAGGCCGTGCTATCGCCGGAGTGGAGCATTCACAGTGCCGCCGCCACCCACAACTACACCTTCATCTGGGGCATGGGAGGCGAAAACCAAGACTACGGCGACCAGGACTTCTACAAGATTACGGATCTGAAATAGCAAGCATGGCGGGGATTCATCCTCGCCATGCCCGAAAAGCGGCATGAGAGGATGAAAACGGAAATGCCGCAGCGGCTTGCGCAGAGGCATATTAAAGCAACATAAACAAAAGTAAAACAAAATGGACATTGCAAAACTATTTTCACTTGAAGGCAAGAACGCCTGGATAACGGGCGCATCTTATGGCATCGGCTTCAACATCGCCAAGGCATTCGCGGCCGCCGGAGCCAAGAACATCATCTTCAACGACCGCAACGAGGAGACCCTCCAGCGCGGATACGACAACTACAAGGCCGCCGGCATCGAGAACGTACACGGCTACCTCTGCGACGTGACAAATGAAAACGAAGTGAAAGCCCTCGTGGAGCAAATCCACAAGGAGGTGGGACAGATTGACATCCTCGTGAACAACGCGGGCATCATCAAGCGCATACCCATGCACGAGATGAAGCGCGAGGAGTTCCAGCAGGTGATAGACATCGACCTCGTGGGCCCCTACATCGTGTCAGCGGCAGTGATTCCCGAGATGATGGAACGCCGCGAGGGCAAGATCATCAACATCTGCTCGATGATGAGCGAGCTGGGACGCGAAACGGTGTCGGCCTACGCCGCCGCCAAGGGCGGACTGAAGATGCTCACGCGCAACATCTGCTCGGAGTACGGCGAATACAACATCCAGTGCAACGCCATCGGCCCGGGCTACATTGCCACGCCGCAGACCGCCCCGCTGCGCGAACGCCAGCCCGACGGCAGCCGCCATCCGTTCGACAGCTTCATCTGCGCCAAGACGCCCGCCGGGCGCTGGCTCGAACCGGAGGAGCTTGGCGGGCCGGCCGTGTTCCTGGCCTCCCACGCCTCCGATGCAGTGAACGGGCATATCCTCTACGTTGACGGCGGCATATTGGCTTACATAGGCAAGCAGCCATGACGGGCACAACGCCAAAAGCATACGGGGCAGACACTGCGAGAGTGTATGCCCCGTATGTATCTATTCAGCCTGCCGCGCCTCACTTCAAGGCGTCGAGCAACTCTGCGCCTGCCTTGAATTTGGCCTGTTTCTTGGCCTCAACATGCACCTTTTCCTTGGTTCTCGGATTTATGGCATCGCGTTCCGGGCGTTCCGAAACACTGAAAGTACCAAAGCCAATGAGCGAGACCTTGTCACCAGCCACGAGCGCGTCCTTTATAGCCATGAGTGTGGCCTCGAGGGCTTTCTTGGCGTCTGTCTTGCCAAGGCCGGAACTATTGGCAATCCTGTCAATCAATTCTGTCTTGTTCATAAATTCTTCTTTAATTTTACTATGGTTAAAACTATGTGCGTGCATTTATATTCGCAAAGATAAGGCAAACTATCCATAAAACGAACAAAAAACGGAAAAAATGTATGTTTTTACTGAAAAATAAAGGGGAAAGCACTGTCCTATGTGCTGTTTGACGGATATTTTTAGTAATTTTGCCCCTTGATAAATCAAGCAAGCGGATTAAAACAAAAGAGCTTTTAAGATATGTTCAACACTCCGGTCGTTACAAAGAACCTGTTGATAATAAACGCGCTGGCGTTCGTGGCCACTATGGTGTTTCCGGGTCTGACCGCAACCGGTGGCCTGCACTTCTTCCTGGCGAGCGACTTCAGCGTGATACAGCTCATCACTTACATGTTCTTGCACGCGGGTTTCACGCACATCTTGTTCAATATGTTCGCCCTCTGGATGTTCGGACGGGTTATAGAGAATGTATGGGGGCCGCGGAAGTTCCTGTTTTATTATATCTCCTGCGGCATTGGAGCAGGCCTGATGCAAGAGATTGCACAGTTTTTCCAATTCTATTTCCTGATGAAGCCCGAGTTCCCGGAAGCGGGAATGCTCGACATGTTCGCCATCGGCAGGCAGTACTCAACCATGCTCAACGGCTGGACCACAGTGGGAGCGTCGGGTGCCGTCTATGCCATCCTGCTGGCTTTCGGCATGACTTTCCCCAACGAGCGCATTTTCATATTCCCAATCCCGTTGCCGATAAAGGCCAAATGGTTCGTGACGCTTTACGCAGGCATAGAGCTTTTCATGGCGGTCTCCTCATCCAACGACAACGTGGCGCACATGGCACACCTCGGCGGAATGTTCTTCGGATTCTTCATGATACGCTATTGGAACAGCCATCCGGACAGCAGGTACGGGCGCAACAACGGAGCGCAGTTCTTCAACAACCTAAAAGAGTCTTTCGACAACTACCGCCGACGACACGGAAGCGGAGGAGAACACAGCGACACGAGCCGCACCGATGGCGGCGACAGTCGGACGCGCACAGAAACCGACTGGGAATACAACGCCCGCAAAAAGGCAAACCAAGACGAGATAGACCGCATATTGGACAAGATTCGCAAGAGCGGCTACGACAGTCTGACAAAGGAAGAAAAGAAAAGGCTCTTTGACAGCAGCGACACTAACTGACACGCCACGATGATAAAGCAGCTGAAGGCGATTACCACCAACCTGGTGGCAGCGGCCAATGTGGTAACGGGAGCCGCGATGTGGCTGGTCGGATTCTCTGACTACGCCCATCCCGCCGACCATCCCTACTTGGCCACGGTGGGGCTTCTGTTCCCGCTGTTCCTCGCCGCCAACCTCGGCTTCCTCTTCTTCTGGCTGATGTTCAAGAAACGCATGGCCATCATACCCATCGCGGCATACGCGGCGGCGTTCGTTCCCCTGCGCATCTACATGCCCATCAACGTGAGCGAGGAGCCTCCCGACGGCTCCATCAAGGTGCTGTCGTACAACGTAAGGACTTACGCCGACCAGCCGGGGAAGAAAGACTGCTTCGAAGAAATCATCCGATACCTGCGGAACAGTGATGCCGACATAGTGTGCCTGCAGGAAGACCTCTACGGCAAACACGACGCCAAGCTGCGTTACGACAGCATATTCGCCTACAGCGACACCACTTACGTGGGAATCACGGAGAAAAAGAGAAACGCCGTAGGCATCTATTCACGCTTTCCCATATTGCGCAAGGAGCGCATACAATACACCTCCGAGGGCAATGGCAGCGTGGCATACTACCTCAAGATTGGCGCCGATACGGTGATAGTAATCAACAACCACTTTGAAAGCAGCCACCTGTTGCCGGACGAGCGCCAGCGGTACAAGGACATGCTCAAGGGCAAAATGGAGCAAGACACGGCGCGTGCGGAGTCGAAACGGCTGCTATCCAAGCTGGGAGCATCGTCAAGCATACGCGCCAGCCAAGTGGACTCGGTCTACAACTACATCCGCTCGCACAGCGGATATCCCATCATACTGTGCGGCGACTTCAACGACAGCCCCATATCCTACACCCGAAGGATGATGGCAAAGGACCTCACCGACTGCTACGTGGCCACCGGGCGGGGCATAGGGGTGTCGTACAACCAAAAGGGCTTCTTCGTGAGGATAGACAACATGATGTGCTCCAAACACTTCACCCCATACGGATGCACAGTGGACAACAAAATAGCCGCATCCGACCATTATCCCATTTACTGCTGGCTTAAAATGCAATAAAAGACATGAAAAGTGGCGATAAATTTTCAACAATGTAAAAAAAATGCTATATTTGCACGCCAAAATTTGTATCGGGGAGAAACAATAAAATAAAAAACAACATAAAACAACAATGCAAAACAAAGGAATTGTTACGTTTATCACGCTTCTGCTCGTGGCAGTGTGCATATTCTATCTTTCCTTCTCGTTCGTAACGCGCTACCATGAGAACAAGGCTGCGGCCATGGGCGAAGAGGCGGGGCAAGAATATCTCGACTCCATCATGAACGAGAAAGTGTATCTCGGCATCTATTCATTCAAGAATTGCCGTGAAATGGAGATAGGCCTCGGCCTCGACTTGAAAGGCGGCATGAACGTTGTCCTCGAGGTTTCCGTGCCTGATGTCATCGCCATCTTGGCCGACTACAAGACCGATGCGGCTTTCGTGAAGTCGATGGAAGAGGCCAAGAAAGAAGAAGAGACGAGTCAAAACGACTTCATCTCGCTCTTCATCAAGAGTTTCCACAAGAACGCACCGGGGCGGCGACTGGCCGAAATCTTCGCCACCCAACAGATGAAAGGCAAGGTGAGCACGCAAAGCACCGACGCCGAAGTGGAGCGCGCGCTACGCTCGGAGGTGCAGTCTGCCGTGGACAACTCGTTCAACGTGGTGCGCAACCGCATCGACAAGTTCGGCGTGGTTCAGCCCAACATCCAGAAAATGGAGGGTCAGACAGGGCGCATCATGGTGGAGATGCCGGGCATCAAGGAGCCGGAGCGCGTGCGCAAGCTGCTGCAAGGCAGTGCCAACCTTGAGTTCTGGGAGACTTACAACAGTCAAGAGATAGTGCCGCTGCTCGCACAGCTCAACCGCCAATATGCCGCAGCAGACACCACATCAGCCACTCCGGCCACGAAAGATATGGCTAAAGCCGACGTCGCAGCAGATACGGCCGATGCTGCCACGGCTCAGGCAGACTCTGCCAAGAGTGGCTTGGCCGCCGCCCTGGCCGCCAAGAGCGCTGCTGAGGGAACGTCATCGGAACAGTCGGACGCGCAGACGGAGCTGATGAAGAGGCAAAACCCGCTCTTCTCCATCTTCCAACCGGTGCAACAGGGTCTCAGCATCGTGGGATACGCTTCGGCTCGCGACACAGCCGAGATAGACAAGATAGTCCATTCGGACATTGCGCGGCAGATACTGCCCGCAGACCTCAGGCTTATATGGAGCGCCAAGCCTGTGGAGTTCGACAAGACGGGCACCATCTACGAACTGCACGCCATCAAGGTGACAGAGCCGTCGGGACGCGCCCCGCTTGAGGGCAACGTGATAACATCGGCACGTGACAACTTCACTCAGATGGGACAACCATGCGTCACCATGCAGATGAACAGCGATGGAGCGCGCCGCTGGGCACAGCTCACCAAGGCAAACATAGGCCGTGCCATAGCAATCGTGCTCGACGATGCCGTATATAGCGCGCCAAGGGTCAACGGAGAGATACCCGGCGGCAATTCCGAGATAACCGGAAGCTTCACCATCGAAGAGACGAAAGACCTCGCGAACACCCTCAACTCAGGCAAGATGCCCGCCCCGACGCGCATAGTTCAGGAAGATGTCGTGGGCCCGTCGATGGGCATGGAGTCCATACAGCAAGGCATGGTGTCGTTCATCGTCGCCTTCATCATCCTCATGGCATACCTCATAGTGCTCTACAACTTCATTCCGGGTATGCTGGCCAACATGGCCCTCTTGTTCAACCTGTTCTTCACACTGGGCATAATGACATCGTTCCAATCGGTGCTCACCATGCCGGGCATCGCCGGATTGCTGCTCTCGCTGGGTATGGCTGTCGATGCCAACGTGCTCATTTACGAGCGCGCCAAAGAGGAATTGGCCAACGGCCTCAACGTAAAGGAAGCCGTCAAGAGGGGTTACACCAACGCTTTCTCGGCCATCTTTGACTCCAACCTAACGTCAATCATCACCGGTGTCATACTCTTCGTGTTCGGCACCGGGCCCATCAGAGGTTTCGCCACAACGTTCATCATAGGCTTGTGCTGCTCGTTCTTCACCGCTGTCTACATGACACGCCTTGTCTACGACTACCAGCTCAACCGCAACAGGTGGCTCAACCTCAAGTTCACCACGCCCATCTCTCGCAATATGCTGCAGAACACGAAGATAAACTTCATGGGCAAATACAAGTCTTCGTTTACCATCTGGGGCATCATAACGCTCATATTCATAGGCAGCTTCATCGTGCGCGGCTTCAGCAAGGGCATCGATTTCACCGGAGGCCGCAACTACGTGCTGCAGTTTGAGAAAGAGACATCGCCCGAAGTGGTGCGCAACGTGCTCAACGGCGCTTTCGGCGAGGCTACATTCAGTGCCATCGCACTGGGCACCGACGGCCACACCATCCGCGTAACCACCAACTACAAGATAGAGTCCAACGACCCGGAGGTGGACAACGAAATAGAGAACATACTCTACAAGGAACTGTCGGAAGCCGGCCTTGTCACCCAGAAAGATGTCAATGCATTCAAGAACCCCGACATCCGTGAGGGCGGCTCAATCGTGAGCAGCTCCAAGGTGGGTCCTGCCGTGGCCAAAGACATCACCTACGGTGCCATCGTGAGCGTCATCATAGCCATCATAGCCATCTTCCTCTACATCCTGTTGAGGTTCCACAATGTGGCGTTCTCGCTCGGCTCCACGGTGGCCCTGACGCTTGATACCATCCTCGTGCTCGGTGTCTACTCACTGTTGTGGGGCATGGTGCCCATGTCGCTGGAAATCGACCAGACATTCATCGGCGCCATCCTGACAGTGATTGGCTACTCCATAAACGACAAGGTGGTGGTGTTCGACCGCATACGAGAAAACATGCACAACTACACCAAGCGTGACTTGTGGCGGCTTTTCAACGAATCGCTCAACCAAACGCTGGCCCGCACCATCAACACGGGCTCGGCAACGCTGCTCGTGCTGTTTGTCATCATCTTCTTCGGTGGCGAGAGCATCCGCAGTTTCTCGTTGGCGATGATACTCGGCATCGTGGCCGGCACATTCTCCTCCATATTCATTGCGGCTCCCGTGGCCTACTTCACATTGGGAAAGAAGATGCGCAATGCCAACAAGGAGGTGTCTCCCGTGCCCGAAAAGGCGTGATAACTAATACATCAACATAACCTCAGCGGCCGCCCTATGTGAATAGCGCGGCCCTTTTTTATGCCTCCTTGCGCCACCCCGACTCATTAAAAAGGCCGCTTGTGGCTGCAGACTTGCCGCATTCCGGAAAAATGAGTAACTTTGCAGCGATTCCAACCAACACGCCGTGAGTGCCCGTCTTCGCGCGGCCGACCCCGCAGGCGGCATCCGGCACCAGCAAACTTAATCCGGTCATGAAACAGAGTTCGGCGCAAGCAAAATATGAATATTCAATCGTGGTGCCCGTATTCAACCGCCCCGACGAAGTAGGCGAACTGCTCGAAAGCCTCTGCGCGCAGACACGGGCCGGCTTTGAGGTCATCATCGTGGAAGACGGTTCGCAAACCGACAGCCGCTCCGTGGTGGAAAGCTATGCCGGCAGGCTCGATGTGAAATATTTCGCAAAGCAAAACAGCGGCCCGGGGCTCAGCCGCAACTATGGTGCGGAGCGCGCCGGGGGCGAATACATCATCGTGCTCGACTCCGATGTGGTAGTGCCGCCGGACTACCTCCAGGCCGTCAGCGATGAACTGGCACGGCAACCGACCGACGCCTTCGGCGGCCCTGACCGCTCGCACCCCTCGTTCACCGACACACAGAAAGCCATCAGCTATTCCATGACCAGCTTCTTCACCACCGGAGGCATCAGAGGCGGCAAGAAAAAACTGGACAAATTCTATCCCCGCTCGTTCAACATGGGCGTGCGCCGCGATGTCTACCTGCGCCTGGGCGGCTTCTCGCGAATGCGCTTCGGCGAGGACATCGACTTCAGCATACGCATATTCAAGGCAGGGTGCAGTTGCCGGCTGTTCCCGAAAGCGTGGGTGTGGCACAAGCGGCGCACTGACTTCCGCAAGTTTTTCCGCCAAGTTTACAACAGCGGCATTGCCCGCATAAACCTTTACAAAAAATACCCGGAGTCGCTCAAGGCCGTACACCTGCTGCCCGCAGCGTTCACCATAGGGGTCATCGCGCTGGTGCTGACATCGGCCGCCGGCCGCATACTCATGCACTACGACAACATACACCGTTGGTACTGGCTCTGCGCCGGGCCGTGGCTGCCCATACTGGCCTACTGCGCGCTCATAGCCGCCGATGCCGCCACGCGCAACCGCAGCCTAAAGATAGGCGCGCTGTCGGTGGGCGCTGCCTTTGTGCAACTCATGGGCTACGGCTTCGGCTTCCTTTCGGCATGGTGGAAGCGGTGCATACGCGGGAAAGACGAGTTCAGCGCATTCGATAAAAACTTCTACTCCTGACCATGGCTCCGGCCACAACAGCCGCGCCAACACCACAACCAAGACAGCACACGATGAGCAAGGAGACAAGCGACAGGCAGGCACAAGGCGGCGACACCCGGTGCCACGACGCGCCCGAAAGCCCGAGACCCAAGCTGAGCATAGCCAACTGGGCCGAAGAAGACCGCCCGCGCGAGAAGATGGCGCGCCTCGGGGCGCAAGCCCTGTCGAACGCCGAGCTGCTGGCCATACTGATAGGCTCGGGGGCGGCGGGAGAGAGTGCCGTGGACCTGATGAAGAGGGTGCTCGCCGACTGCAACAACAACCTGAACACGCTCGGCAAGAGGAGCGTCAGCGAACTGACGCGCTACAACGGCATGGGGCCGGCAAAGGCCATAACCATACTCGCCGCCTGCGAGATAGGCAAGCGCCGCCAGCTGGAGAAGGCCGAGGAACGCCCCGACTTAGGCTCGTCAGCAGCCATCTACAACCACCTGCACCCGCTGATGCAGGACCTCGACACCGAAGAGGCGTGGATATTGCTCATGAACCAGAACTTCAAACTGATAAAGCGCGAGCGCATATCGCACGGCGGCATCAGCGAGACGGCGGTTGACGTGCGCATAATAATGCGCGAGGCCCTGCTCAACAACGCCACTGTGGTGGCCCTGGCACACAATCACCCCAGCCAAAACGCGCGTCCGAGCAAGGATGACGACAGGCTGACGCAGCGCATAAAGGATGCCTGCGACGTAATGCGCATCTTCTTCGCCGACCATGTGATAGTCACCGACGGCCGCTATTACTCTTATCGCGACGAGGGTCGTCTCTGAGCCGTGCTTGCGCGCAAGCACGGACGGCGGTGGCACGCCTCACCCCACACGCCTCATGCGCAGGGCAAAGCGGCATTTTTGTAAATATTTTTCACAACATGCGCCGCCCCATCACATCGTTTTGGCTGCCACCGCAAGCCGTTGATTCCCAGCGAGTTTTCATTACGGGTCGTTTCAGGCTGCAAAACGGCCTGTTTCGCGTCACAAAACGCACCGTTTCGGCCTCCGAAACGGCCCATATCGCAAGCCAAGACCGCCTCGGCCACAAAC